>JAFUBE010000579.1 GCA_017460365.1 Eggerthellaceae bacterium | reverse complement strand
TACTTATAGTGTTACGAGTTGCAATCTAGTAACATTGGAGGGGATCATGAAAAAGCTGATAGTACTCGTTGCCGCGTTCGTGTTCGCATGCGCGGTGATCGCGGGGTGTTCACCTGCGGCGCCCTCATCGAGCGCAAGCTCGTCGTCGCAGTCGCAGTCGTCGTCGGCTGACAAGTCACAGGTGGTTGTCGCCATGTCCGCTGGCTCGGCTCCCGAGAAGGGCTTCAATCCCGTGTATGGCTGGGGCGACGGCGAGCACGTCCACGAGCCGCTCATCCAGTCGACTCTCATCACGACCGACGAGAACCTCAACTTCGCGAATGATCTCGCGACAGGCTATGATGTTTCTGCAGACGGCCTCACCTGGACGTTCAAGATTAGAATCGACGCGAAGTTCACCGATGGAAAGGCACTCACCGCCCACGACGTGGCCTTCACCATCAACCAGATCGTGAACGCAACCGGTTCCGAAGCCGATCTCTCCATGGTGGAGAAAGCCGAGGCGACTGACGACGCGACAGCGGTCATCCACCTGAACAAGCCGTTCAACGCGCTGCTGTATTCGCTTGCCGTGACCGGCATCGTGCCCGAGCATGCCTATGGCGACAAATACGGCATCGATCCGAAGGCCACGGTCGGGTCGGGCCGTTACATGCTCGAGCAGTTCGACGAGGGCGAGCAGGCCATCCTGGTTGCAAACCCCGATTACTACGGCGAAGCGCCCAAGATGCAGCGCGTGGTAGTGCTGTTCATGGAGGAAGACGCCGCGCTTGCCGCCGTGCGTTCAGGCAATGCCGACGTGGCGTACACCTCGGCAGTGTACTCGGACACCAAAGTAGACGGCTATTCGCTTGCGGCATACGATTCGGTCGATTGCCGAGGAATCTCGATGCCTGTACCGCCCGCCGGTTCCCCCGAGCGTGAAGATGCGACGGTCGGCAAGGTGAAGGTGGGCAACGACGTGACGAGCGACCGTGCCTTCCGCCAGGCCGTCAACTACGGCGTAGACCGCGCGAAGCTGGTCGACGACATTTTGAATGGCTACGGCGAGCCGGCGTACAGCGTGGCGGACGGGCTTCCCTGGGCGAGCTCGGCCATGATGTGCGAAACCGACGTCGCCAAGGCCAAGCAGATCATGGAAGCGGGCGGATGGGCGCTCGGGTCAGACGGCATCTACGCCAAGGGCGGCTTGCGCGCGTCGGCGAAGCTGTACTACCCGGCATCCGATTCGGTGCGTCAGGCGTTCGCAAACGAGTTCGCCAACCAGATGAAGGCGCTCGGCATCGAGATCACGCCCGTGGGCTCGAGCTGGGATGGCGCCGACAGCATCTACGAGCACGAATACACCGACATGGTGTTGTGGGGCTGGGGCGCTAACAGCCCAAACCAGCTGTACTCGCTGTACTATTCGACAAGCGATAGCAATTTCGCCTGCTATGGCAGCCCGACCGTCGACGCATACATGGACCAAGCGCTGGCTGCGCCGGCTGTGGCCGACTCATACGAACTGTGGCAGAAAGCCCAATGGGACGGCACCTCAGGCGTCGCGCCCCAGGGCGAGGCCACGTGGGTGTGGCTCGCCAACATCGAGCATCTGTATTTCGTGAAAGACGGATTGCAGGTCGCTCACCAGAAGCCCCATCCCCATGGCCATGGCTGGTCGCTCTTGAACAACGTCGACCAGTGGACCTGGAAATAAAGCAGGTGGCTTAACCAATCGGCTCTGCGGGCACGTGCCCGCGGAGCCGTTCGTTTTATAGCATGGTCGAAGCTCATGGCGAAATTCATCGTGCGACATATCGTGAAGTTGGTGCTGCTGCTGTTCGCGGTCAGCGTCGTCACGTTCGTGCTCGTTGGCCTCTCTCCGGTCGATCCGGTGCAGGCCAACGTGGGGCAGGCGGCGCTTGCCAATATGAGCGAGGCAAAACGGGTGCAGCTCGCCGAGTACTGGGGGGCGAACGCTCCGATCTGGGAGCGCTACCTCAACTGGCTCGGCGCCGTCTTGCAAGGGGACTGGGGAACGTCGTTGCGCTTCAATGCGCCGGTTTCACACGTCATCGCCGTGCGCGCGGGCAACACGCTGCTGCTCATGTTCGTGGCGTGGGTGCTCAGCGGCGTGCTCGGCTTTGCGCTTGGCGTCGTTGCCGCTGTTAAACGCGGCACGCTCGTCGACAAGGCCGTGAAGGCGTACTGCTTCGTATTGGCGGCCACGCCCACGTTCTGGCTGGGGCTCGTCATGCTCATGGTGTTCGCCGTGGCGCTCGGATGGTTTCCCATCGGGTTCTCGGCTCCCATCGGCAAGGCCGCCGCCGACGTAACGGTGTTCGACTCGATCTACCATCTGGTGCTGCCGGCCGTCACGCTGTCGGTCGTCGGCGTGGCCAACATCGCGCTTCACACGCGTGAAAAGGCCGTTGACGTGCTCGAGAGCGACTACATCCGCTTTGCCCGTGCCCGCGGGATGGGAACGTGGCAGGCGGTTCGCCGTCATGGCCTGCGCAACCTCGCGCTTCCCGCAATCACGCTGCAGTTCGCCCAGGTTGCCGAGATCTTCGGCGGCTCGGTGCTCGTAGAGCAGGTGTTTTCGTATCCGGGGCTCGGCCAGGCTGCCGTGACCGCCGGGCTTGGCGGGGATGCCGCGCTGCTCGTGGCCATCGCCATCGTGTCGTCGACCATCGTGTTCGCCGGCAACCTCGTCGCGAACATACTGTATGGCGTCATCGACCCGCGCATCAGGCAAGGGGAGGTGCGCGTTCGTGGCTAACGTCTTCACCCACGCGGGGTCGAAACGCGCGGAGCCAGTGCTGTCGGTGCCCGTGCTTCACCTGCCAATCGAGCGTCGCATCGCCAATCGGCGTCGTGCGCTCGCCGCATGCATCGTTTCGGCTGTGCTGCTCGTCGTGGTCGTCGTGGCCGGTCTCGCGCTTGCGCCCGATGCGACTCGCACCGATTTCACCCAAAAGAGCCTCATGCCGTCGGCTATCCACCTGTTCGGCACCGACTGGATGGGACGCGACATGTTCGCGCGGACCGTTTCGGGCCTGTCGACAAGCGTGCTCGTCGGCTTGCTCGCGGCGAGCGTGTCGGCCGTGATCGCGCTTGTGCTTTCCGCCGTAGCCGCGCTCGGCGGCAAGCGCGCCGATGCCGTGGTCACCTGGCTTGTAGACCTCATGATGGGCATTCCCCACATCGTGCTGCTCATCTTGATCTCGTACGCCTGCGGCAAGGGGTTCTGGGGCGTGACCATCGCGGTTGCCGTGACCCATTGGCCGAGCCTCACCCGCGTGCTGCGCGCCGAGATCCTGCAATGTCGCGAATCGCGCTTTGTGGCGCATGCGCGCAAGCTCGGGAAGAGCGGCGCCTCAATCGCGCTCACACATATGGTGCCGTTCGTGTTGCCCCAGTTCATCGTTGGGCTCGTCTTGCTGTTTCCGCATGCAATCATCCACGAGGCGTCTATCACGTTCCTCGGGTTCGGCCTGCCGCCCGACCTTCCCGCAATCGGCGTCATCTTGTCCGAATCGATGTCGTATTTGAGCGCCGGCATGTGGTGGTTGGCCCTGTTCCCTGGGCTTGCGCTCATCGCGACCGTCATGCTGTTCGACGTCGTGGGTTCGTCGCTGCGTCGCCTCATCGACCCGCATAGTTCGCAGGAGTAGGGGAGCGCTATGAGCCACGAAGCCGATATGAGCCGCAGTCACAGCGCCGACCACGCGCACGAGCGGGCACATCACCACCATACGCATGCGCACAACTCGATTCACGAGCGGGGCCACCACCTGTTGCAGGTGAGCGATCTGTCGGTCGCGTTTCGCATGTACGACGCCGACGCGCCGTTCTTCTCGGCCAAGCGGGTTGCTTCCAAGGCCATCGACGGCCTCAGCATTTCGGTGCACGCAGGCGAAGTGGTCGCCGTCGTGGGGGCGAGCGGGTCGGGCAAGACGCTGCTTGCCGACTCCATCATGGGGCTGTACGAGCCCAATGCGTACGTTGAAGGCGAGATCTGGTTCGACGGCGCATCCATGGACGCCGCGTCGCTTGCGCGCGTGCGCGGCGCGGCCGGCGGCATCGCTCTTGTCCCCCAAGGCGTGTCGCACCTCGACCCGCTCATGCGCGTGGGGAAGCAAGTGGGCGATCCCGAGCAGTGCGCGGAGTTGTTCGCGCGTTACGGGCTCGCTGAAGAGGTGATGCACTTGGACCCGCACCAGCGGTCGGGCGGCATGGCCCGCCGCGTGCTGCTCTGCACGGCGCTTGCGAGCGAGCCGAAACTCATCATCGCCGACGAGCCCACGCCCGGCCTCGACATCGAGCTCGCAGTCGCGGCGCTCTCCGATTTCCGCGCGTTCGCCGACGAGGGCGGCGGCGTGCTGCTCATCACGCACGACATCGAGCTCGCCCTGCGCGTCGCCGACCGCGTAGCCGTGTTCAAAGACGGCACCGTCGTCGAGGAAACCGCCGTCGCGAACTTCGCTTCGCCTGACAAGCTGCGCCACCCGTTCACCCGCGCGCTCTGGCATGCCCTGCCAGAACACGATTTCTCCGGGGGCGAGATGTGCTAGAGGCGCACAACATAACCTTTGCCTATCCCGGTGCGGCTCCGTTGTACGAGGGCTTCAGCTTTCAGGTCGAACCTGGCGAACGCGTGGCGCTCGTGGCGCCTTCGGGTGCGGGCAAGACGACGCTGTGTAACCTGCTGGCAGGCTTCGAGCGTCCCCGGGAAGGGGAGGTCCTCGTCGACGGCGCGCCGCTCGAGGAGAAGGGGCCGTGTGCCGTACAGCTCATCGGCCAGCACCCCGAACTTGCCCTCGACCCTCGCCTGCGCATGGAGCACACGCTCGCGGAAGCGGGCGAGGTTCCGCGCGACGTGCTCGACGCCCTTGGCATACGCTCGGCATGGATGCGCCGGTATCCCCACGAACTTTCAGGTGGCGAGCTGCAGCGGTTCTGCATCGCCCGCGCCATCGCGGCAGCGCCCCGCTACCTCGTAGCCGACGAGATCTCCACCATGCTCGACGCCCTCACCCAAGCCCAGATCTGGC
>JAFUBE010000578.1 GCA_017460365.1 Eggerthellaceae bacterium | reverse complement strand
GCCGAGTTCGTCAATAAGGAGTACTTGCGCGATAAGGACGGGAACTGGCTGGACGAGATCCCCGACGGTGACGACCATTCCATCGACGCGGTGCGTTACGCGATGATGGATGACGTGCTGAGGGGTTAGCACGCCTTCTCTTCCTATTAGAGAAAGCTGAGGCTTCCCTTCTCCATCGCCATGTCGACCTTGAACCGCACCCTCTTGGAATCCTTGGCGAAAGCGACGGTCACGTATTCGCCTTCGACGCCTACCACCTTCCCACGGCCGTATTTCGGGCTGGTGACCTTGAGGCCGAGCATCATAGCGTTGTCCGATTCCCGTTCGACCTGCTTCCAGGCGTCCTTCTTCTTCTGCCGCTTATCCTTCGCGCTCATCTTCACGCCGGAAACAGGCTGCGGCTTCGGTTTTTTCACATCGGAATTTGTCGGCTTGGCCTTCTTCTTTTTCTTGGGCTTCTTCTTTCCCTGGGCCAGCGCCCTGGTGCGCTCGGCCTTCACGCGCATCGCGTCGGAGTCCCAATCGCCATCGAGCTCGAAATAGGCGCATTTCTTCCACTTCTCGTACGCGACCTCGGGGACGTATACGCCGGTCTTGTTGCAGGACTTGTCACTCTTGTCGAAGTAGACGCACTTGTAGCAGCTGATGCGCCCTCCCTGGTGCGTGTATTCGATTACGAAACCATCCTTATAGGCCATGATGACTTCCGCTCATTTCCGGTCAAGAATTCCATGGTCAAGACGTGCTGGGCTCTCAAGGCATTGTACGCCACTGGGAAGCTGTGACAGGGTTGGATACTTGCGCGCGAAAGGTGCTGGAAAGATCTTTCCCCACCTTCACTTTCCAAATGAAAGGAGCGCGAGCATGGGCGTCGAGATGGAGAAGGAATACTGGGTGCCGGAGCATGTGCGGGAGTATTTGACCTCGCTCGGGTTTCACCTTCCCATTGGGGCTATGGAGGAGCATATTCGCATGTGGCATGAGTGGATGGAGGCCACGGGGAGCTTTTACAACTACCGGGACAGCGATGGATTCGGGCGGATCTATGAGGTGCACAGGCGCTCGATACGCCCTGCTATGAGGGTATGCCGCGAGTGGGGTTCTCTCCTTCTCAACGACAAGACTACCGTCGTGTGTGACGACCAGGCTTGCACCGATTTCCTCAACGACTTCTTCACCTCCTCCAGCTTCATGCCGATGGCGCAGGCCACCGTGGTTAGGGCTTTCGGGATGGGCACGGGCGCGTGGGCGCTGTGGGTGGATACCGGGAAGAGCACCGTCAAGATCCGGCATTACGACGCGAGGATGACTATACCTTTGACCTGGGATGAAGAGGGCGTGACAGAGTGCGCTTTCGTCACGCGCGTGTTCTATCGCGGCAATGCCGTCGACCAGCTGCAAATGCACCTTCTCAACTCCCTCGGGACGTACCGCATCGAGACCGTTTGCTTCGATGGCGAGGGGAACCGGATTGACGTGGAGGGGGTCCTTCCGAGCTACGAGACGGGCAGCACTTTCCCCACCTTCTCCATCGTGAAGCCCGCCATCGACAACACTCGCGTGGACATGTCGCCGTACGGGCAGAGCGTGTTCGCGGACGCCATCGACGCCATCCAGGCGGTGGACGTCGCCTTCGACTCGCTGATCACGGAGGTGGACGTCTCGAAGATGAGGATCTTCCTCTCCGACGTGCTCTTCGACAAGGAGGGCGACGGGAAGGGCAAGCGCATTTCCATCCCCTTCGGTAAATCCGATTGCACAGTATTCCGCAAGGTGATGAGCACCGAAGACATGGTGCAGGAGTTCGCGCCTGCGCTCCGCACCGATTCCCAGGCGGCCGCTTTCCGCATCGCGCTGCAGATGCTAGGTGACCTCTGTGGCTTCGGCATCAATTATTTCGACCTGGATTCATCCGGATACGTGAAGACCGCAACCGAGGTGAGCTCGGACAACTCGCAGCTGATGAGGAACATCGCGCGGCACGAGCACGTGCTGGACGCCTCCATCGCGGGCATATCGCATGCGCTGCTGCACGTGGAGAGGGGCTTCGGCAAGGAGCTTCCCGACGAGGGCGAGATCCACACCATCTTCGACGACTCGATCATCACCGACACCGCTGCCGAGAAGGCGCAGGACATGGCCGAGGTGGGCGTGACGCTCAACGCGTGGGAGTACCGCATGAAGTGGCTCGGGGAAGACGAGAAGACCGCTCGGGCGCGTGCCGCCGAGATCGGTGCGGACGGGAGTGTCAAGCGTGAGAAGGCTTCAGGGCGCGCTGTCTGAGCCGGTCGCGTTCGCATGGGGGTCGTTTCAGGTGCGTGGCGGTTTCGGCTGGCAGGCGGCCGCAGGTTGGACCGTCGGGAGCTCGTTTTGCGTCTGCAGGTGGAACTGGTGAGGTTGGGCTGCAAGTGGTGTCTACACGGCGCTGTAGCGGCGCCTGGTGGGCGCTTTCGGGATGAGGTTGCGTTGCCGGTGGCGGTGGGCGCCTGCTGGGTGACGGCTGCGGCGAGTCTTTGCCGCCCGCGCTGGACGCTAG
>JAFUBE010000577.1 GCA_017460365.1 Eggerthellaceae bacterium | reverse complement strand
GTGGTGTAGATTCTCGGATTGCGCTTCTTCCGAAGCGCACATCCTAGAAACTACCCCACTTTGGGTCTGGCAGTAAGTGGGGCAGCGGCTCGGACAGGTGGTGGCAACGACGACACGCTTTACTGTACAATCAGTCGTCATGAATGCCAGGATTATAGATTTCGAAAACGCCCGCGCTCATTCGGGTGACCACATGGTACGGGGAACGGCCGCGTACGGCATGGTGCGTGCGTTCGCCGTCACGGCGCGCGATGTCGCGCAGACCGCGCGCGATGCCCACGACACGACGCCGGTGGTCACGGCGGGGCTCGGGCGGCTCATGATGGGCGCGCTCATGATGGGCATGATGTTCAAGGAGCCCGACGAGCTCATCACGCTTATCGTGAAAGGCGACGGTCCCATCCGCGCCATGACGGTCACGGCGAATTGCGAGGGCCAGGTGAAGGGCTTTCCCGCCGAGCCGCATGTGTTCGTGCCGCCGAAGCGGTCGGGCAAGCTCGACGTGGGTCGCGCGGTCGGCGCGGGAACGCTGAGCGCCGTGCGCGACCTTCCCGGCACCGAGCCGTACTCGAGCCGGGTGGAGCTCGTTTCAGGGGAGATTGCCGAAGATCTTACACACTACTTCATGGTGAGCGACCAAGTGCCCACTTCTGTGGGGCTCGGCGTACTCGTCGGGCGCGATGCGAACGTCGATTGCGCCGGGGGCTTCGTCGTGCAGCTCATGCCCGATTGCATCGACGAGGTGGCCGAGCGCATCGAGCGCAACCTCGAGTCGGTCGCTTCCGTGACCGATATCCTGCGTGCGGGGGCCACTCCGAACGACCTGCTCGAGCGTGTGCTCGATGGGCTGGGATATCGAGAGCTAGAGGCGCAGCCCGTCGAGTTCCATTGTGGATGCGACGAGGACCGTGCGGCGCGCGCGACGATGGCGCTTGGCGCTGACGAACTGCGGGACATGATCGAAAAGGGCGAAACGGCCGAAGTGTTCTGCCATTTTTGCGGACGTCGGCACTATTTGCCGGTCGAGCGCTTGCGCGAGATGCTTGGGCAACAGGGTTAGGAGCTGGAATGGCGAGCAAGAAGCCTTCGGCGAACAAGAAAAAAGTTGCTCAGTTCAAGTCGAGCATTGCGGATTTCGGCGACATTTTCGAAAGCGAATCTTCTCGCATCGAAGAAATCGCCGAAGAACGCAAATCAGCCCTGCGCAACAAGGCATGCGACTCGAAGAACCGCTACGCGACGCGCAAGGAAGCCGAGGAAGCTGCCGCATGGTGTGCGGTCGAGCGGAACCGCAACTTGCGCATTTACCGCTGCAAGTACTGCGGCGGCTGGCACCTCACCTCAAAGTCCCAGTAACCAGCCGCTTTGGCCCTATCAACAGCCTACGTTTAAGCGCGCGCATCTGCGTGGCGGGGACGCTTGACTAGCAGGTCGTCTTCCTCGGCGAGCTCGTCTGCGCTGAGCGTCCGCGTGCGCCGGTACAGCGGAACCGACACGTAGCGGTTCCAGGTGGTGATCAGAGGTCCTGTGAAGAAGGCCGCGACTATCGTGAACACGCCGACCGGCCCGCCGATGAGAAACGCGATGACCGTGACGAGAATGTCCTGGATCACGCGGCAGCGCGTGTACGGCGCGCCCGTCACCTTCACGGCTATTGGCGCGACCGCATCGATGGGGGACACCCCCATGCGGGTCTTCAGGTACATAGAGACGCCGAGCGTGAACACGAGCGTGCCGGCCACGAGGTGCACGGCCGAGCGCAGGATGCCCTCGGGCAGGTGCGGCATGAACGCGTACGCCCACGTGAAGAACTCAATCAGGTAGCCGACCGCCACCATGTTCACCAGCGTGCCGATTCCAATCTGGAAACGGTCCATGATGAACACGACCGCCAAGATGATGAGGTTCACGATGACCTGATAGGTGCCGAAGCGTATTCCGATGGCCTCGGCGGCGCCCATGTTCATGGCCGTGAACGGGTCGACGCCGACGCCTCCCACGTTGCAGATCGCAGCGCCGAGCGAAATGAGCGCGATCCCGATGCACGAGAAGACGAGCTTCGCGGGAAGGTTGTGTGTGTTCTTGAAGTCGAGCCAGCGCTTCTTGGTCGCCATCATCCATCACCTCGCTCGAACGAAGGGTACAGGCTCATGCCGCCGTCGACGAACAGGCTATGCCCGGTCACGTAACGCGATTGCCCCGACACGAGCCACGCTGCCGCGTTCGCGACGTCGGTCACCTTTCCGATGCGGTGCATGGGGATCATGTTCTCGGTGCGCCCGCGCAGCTCGGGGTCGTCGAACTTCTCTGCGTTGATGGGCGTCTCGATGGCGCCCGGCGCGATGCAGTTCACGCGGATGCCGAGGCGCGCGTATTCCAGCGCAATGCTTTTCGTGTACATCATGATGCCGCTTTTCGTGGTCGCGTAATCCGAGAAGGTGGGCCAGGGAATCACCTCGTGGACCGACGACAGGTTGATGATCCGCCCGCGCACGTCGTGCTCGACGAAGTGGGCGAGCGCCGCACGCGACCCGAGGAAGACGCCGGTCAGGTTCACCGCGATGGTCTTGTCCCATGCCTCCTTGGGCAGCTTGTGGCTGGGGTGGCGCGCCTCGAGCCCGGCGTTGTTCACCCATACGTCGAGCCGGCCGAACACTTCGAGCGCGGCATGGCGCAGTTTATCGATTTCGTCTTCTTGCGTGACGTCGGCTTGTGCGGCGACCGCCCGCAGCTTGCCGGCATCGGCCTTCTCGTTGTAGCGCGCGGCGAGCTCTTCAGCATGCTCGCGCCGCTTGTCGCTGTGATAGTTGATCACGACGTTCATGCCCTCGTCGAGATAACGCTTGGCTATCCCGTAACCGAGGCCCGATGCCGCGCCCGTGACCACCGCGACCTGTCCTTGCAGTTCTGGATACATGGGCACCTCCTTGCTCTTCGTCTTGTACTGGGCGCCGAGCATCGTCGCATGGATTTCGAAGCGCCAACCAAACCGCTCACGGCCTGTGTGCGAGCTGCAAGCAAGCGAGCTGATCCGTTGCGACGCGGTTAGTTCCGCGTAAGGCAAAGGCGCTCCTTTCGCCACAGTGGGAACGCAAATGGCGTTATACAATGAGCTTGTCGCAATGCTTGGGAGGGGAGTGCGAAATGGGAGTGTCCAGACTTGCTTGTGTGATGATGTCCATCGTATTGGCGCTTGGCTTGTGCCCGGCTTTCGCTTTCGCGGATGAGCCGCTGACCGCAACGCCCCTCGAAACGGGCGAGCTTGCGCAGGACACCGGCGTCGATCCGTCTGAGTCCGGGTCAGGGCCTGCAACGGATACAGACCCAGTGGTCGAACCTGAGCCGGAACCTGAGCCGGAACCTGAGCCCGTGCAGCTCATCGATATCTCATCGGCCAAGGTGAAGCTTCCGAAAAGCGCATACAAGCGCACTGGCAAACCTATAGAGCCCAAGCCCACCGTCACGCTGAAGGGTGCCACGTTGAAGCGCTCTACCGACTACCGTTTCTGGTACCGCAAGAACAAGGCCGTGGGGCAGGCCACAGTGGTGGTCGCCGGCAACCGCGAGGCCGGCTACAAGGGCAAAGCCGAGAAGACGTTCTGGATAAAGCCCGCCAAGGCTTCCGTGGCCAGCGCGAAGAGCAAGACGGCGCGCAAGATCACCGTGAAGTCCTCGAAGGTTTCGGGCGCAAAAGGCTATGAGTTCAAGATCAGCGGAAACGGCTTGTCGAAAACAAAGATTTCGAAGAAGCGCACCTACACGTTCGCGGGTCTCACGGAAGGCAAGCGCTACAGCGTGAAGGTGCGCGCATACGCCGATGTGAACGGCACGCGCCTGTGGGGCGATTGGTCCAAGGCCAAGAAGGCGAACGTGCTCTACAAGCCGCAGTGGCAGGAGGCCGGCGGTTACTACACCTATCGCCTGTCGTCTGGCAAGCTCGCGCACGGCCTCGTATCGATCAAGGGCAAGAAATACCTCTTCGATTCCTCGGGTCGTCAAAAGCTGGGCTGGCAGGTGTACAAGGGCAACTACATGCGCTTCAAAGTCGGCAACAAAAGTGGCGGCTATATGCTTGCCAATCAGGTGGTGAACGGAATCAGCCTCGATAAGAACGGCGTGGCCCATTACAGCTCGACGGGTCTCGAGGAGCTCAAGATCATGGTGAAGGCCCAGAAGCTAGCCGAGCAGATCACCGGTCCCAGCCAGACGAAGCGCCAGAAGCTTGAAATCGGGTTCGATTGGATGCTCTACAGCTGCAACGAGGCGATGATCCACCAGTTCGGCTCGTATGCGGGCTGGCACCGCACGTTCGCCAACGAGATCTACGATCTTCACAACGGCAGCTGCTTCTCGTATGGCGCCGCGTTCGCCTATTACGCCAACGCGATCGGCTACGATTCATGCCGTATCGTGTCGAGCGGCGGCCACGGCTGGGCCGAGATCGACGGCGACGTGTACGACATCGAGTGGACGCGCCACACCCCGAACCGCTATTTCGCCTGGCCCTACAGCCAGAGCGGCTACAACGGAGCTCCAGGTTACGCCTCGGCACGCATCTACGTCGTGCAAATAGCACCCAATGGCGCTAGATGGTAGAACTTGTAACTGCGGGGCGTTGACTCAGCGGCCCGCATAGGAGGGCCCGCGTTAATACGTCTTGAGGTTGGCCTTGGTGTCTATTGCTATGGCGCAACCGTGTTTAACATGGCGCAGGATGCGTATCATCGTGTTTTCGGGAACGCTCACGCAACCGCCTGTCGGCTTGCCGCCCGAGCAGTGCAGGAAGAACGCCGAGCCCCCATGTGGGGTACGCGCGCTGTTCCATCCCATGTTCAGGCAGTAGTTGTAAACCGGTCCCATCGAGATTA
The DNA here is from genome assembly GCA_017460365.1 of Eggerthellaceae bacterium. Lineage (GTDB taxonomy): Bacteria > Actinomycetota > Coriobacteriia > Coriobacteriales > Eggerthellaceae > UBA9715. Next base: position 1,500 of record JAFUBE010000577.1, on the reverse strand, counting down.
TGTGCTCGCTTGCGTAGGCGTTGACCGACGCGTTATCGCGCGTCGAGACGAACTTGTTGTAGGTGCTCGAATAGGAGTCGCCGTCCCACCAGTGCGACCAGTCGACTTTCGTATAGCCCATGGGGCAACCGGGGTCGTCCTTGATTCCAAACGCGAGGTCGGGGTACATGATGCCCGTGGGCGTGTACGCAACGCCTTCGCGCGCCGCGCCGAGACCGTCTTTCCCGATCCAGCCGTCGGTGGTCTTGACGGTTTCCTTCCAGTAGCCGTTCGCCTTCTCGTGTAGCGTAACGGTTGCGCGCGTGCCCCTTGCCTCCACTGTGATCAGCTACGCTACGCGTTTCGAGATCTTGAGTGGCGTCACCCAGTCGAGCAGCCTAAACGATAGCTTTCGGGTTCCCTTGAAGTTGCCCTTGCCCTTGACGGTCGCGGTTGCCTTGCCGATTCAGCTGTTTCTTTTGTATGCGACTGTGAAATCGCGCTCCGACTTGAGCTTCTTTTTCTTGAATTTCGCCTTCACGGCGGGCTTTGCCGCCTTGCCCGTGTAAACCCTGTTGGCGATCTTTGTGAACGTGCACGACTTGAGCGAAGCTTTTTCGTGCCGTTTGCGTGTTGCCAATATGAGCGACGTGTCGTTGCCTGCAGGTTGGTATAGTGAAACCGGGCCGCGCATGATCGGAAGGAAGACGAAAGTGGCGCTTGCGTTGTCGATAGCGGGAATTGCGTGCATCCTGTACGGGGTGACGGTGATGGTCATCTGGTCGGGCACCTGGTTCTTCGCGTTCTGGTATGTGCTCGGTGCCGTATTGCTCGGTGCGGCCTGGGCCGTGCAGGCGGGAACGTGGGGCGCGCTTCCCGCGGGCGTTCGCCATGCGGCGGGCGCCGTGTGCCTGGCGCTCGTCGCCGTTGTCCTCGTGACCCAGGCATGCATCCTCAGGGACTTCGACGACCGCGGCGAAGACGGGCTCGACTACGTCATCGTGCTCGGGGCGCAGGTTTTCGAAGACAGGCCCAGCGTCGTCTTGGCGTACAGGCTCGACGCCGCATGCGATTACCTTGCGCGCAACGAGAAGACCCGCTGCATCGTGTCGGGCGGGAGAGGCCGTACCGAACCGGCATGCGAGGCAGACGTCATGGCGTCGTACCTCATGGAAAAAGGCATCGGGCAAGAGCGCATCATCGTTGAGGACCGCTCGCGCAACACGGTTGAGAACATTCTCTACAGCAGCGAGTTCGTCGACCCCGCAAACGACCGCGTGGGCATCGTCACCAACGACTTCCACCTGTTCCGCGGGCTCGGCATAGCCCGCAAGCACGGTTTCGCGCATGTATGCGGAATCGCTGCACCCTCGTCGCCGTTCTACCTGCCCAACAACATGGTCCGCGAGTCGTTCAGCATCGCGAAGGATTTCCTTACGGGGAATCTCTAGGGAGACACGTTTTCATCGCCACCGTGTGACACTTCCCGTCAGACACGATCTGTCATTTTTCGGGTGGCGC
>JAFUBE010000576.1 GCA_017460365.1 Eggerthellaceae bacterium | reverse complement strand
TTCGAGGGAGGCATGCGGCAAAGCGAGCGCCACCCGAAAAATGACACTTCGTGTCTGACGGGAAGTGTCACACCGCGTTTCCCTATTCGCGCTTGAGCAGCTCGCCCAGGTAGGCGAAATCTTGTTCGAGGGCTTCCCATTTCGAGCGGTCGTAAATCGCGGCAGCCGGATGGTAAATCGGGAACACCTTGAAACGGCCGGCCATCTTCAACGTTCCATGCAGCCTGGTGATGCCCACTTCCGTTTTCAGGATGAATTTGGTTGCGAAATTGCCGAGCGTCACGATGAACTCGGGGTCGATCGTGCGCGTCTGCTCGCGCAGAAACGGCGTGCAAACCTGGATCTCCTCGGGCCGCGGATCGCGGTTCCCCGGCGGGCGGCATTTCAGCACGTTCGCGATGAACACATCTTCCCGGTTAAGACCCGCGATTTCAAGCAAAGCGTTCAGGTTCTGCCCCGCCTTGCCCACGAAGGGGACACCCTGCAGGTCTTCGTTCTTGCCGGGCGCTTCGCCCACGAACAGCACGCGCGCATTCGGATTTCCATCGCCGAACACGGTCTGCGTACGGCCATCGGCAAGCGGACAGGCATGGCACGCCTCAACTTGGGCGCGCAATTCGTCTAGTGGAATCTGCGGCTTTTTCACCTCATGCCCCCTATACGTAAATGTGCGCCAGACGCTGCCCGAACCCTATTGCAACCTCGTACGTGTTCGTTCCGACTTTTTCGGCAAGTTCGTCGAGGGTCATTTCGGCGGCGCCTTGTGCGCCGACGACCAGCACTTCCTCACCTACTTGCGGGTCGAGCCGTTCCCGGCGCGTGGAACTGCGCATGTCGACCTCGAACATGCAGTGGTCCATGCAGATTTCACCCACCTGACGCACGTAACGGCCGTTGTAGATGAAATCGACCACCCCGGAAAGCGATCGGCGCAAGCCATCGGCATAGCCAATCGGCAGCGTGCAGATCTTCACGAACCCGGGGCTTCGGTAGCGCATGCCGTACGACACGCCCTCGCTCATCGGCACCACGCGCTCGTCAACGATGCGCGCGTGCACGCTCATCGCCGGACGCAGGTCGACCAGATTGCGCGTTTCCGGGCACGGATGGAGCCCGTACATCGCCAACCCCAGGCGAACCATGCCGAAATGCACGTCGGGATAGCGGTAAATCGCCGCCGAATTGGCCGCGTGAACGACGCCGGGCTCGAACCCAGCCGCCTGAATGTCGCCCACGGCTTCGAGGAACCGCCTTGTTTGCGTATCAAAATCCATCGATTCGGCGGAATCGGCCGTTGCATAATGCGTGAACGTTCCCTCCAACCTCAGTGCGCGGTGGAAACCGACACGCCGAAGAAATTCAATCACGTCGTCGTAGCGCACGCCGATGCGGTTCATGCCCGTATTGACCGCAAGATGGTACGGGGCCTCTCGTCCGTGCAGGTCGGCCGTTTCTCCATACGCCAACGCGAAATCGACATCGTAAATGGAAGGCGTTATGTGATACGCAAGCAACAGCGGAATACTTGCAGCAGGAGGCTGCGACAGCAATACGACAGGCGCGGTGATGCCCGCTTCGCGTAACTCGATGCCTTCGGGAACGGTCGCAACGCCAAGCTGGTCGGCCCCAGCGCCGATTGCGGCTTTCGCCACCTCGGCCGCGCCATGACCGTAGCCATTTGCCGCCACGACTGCCATGAGCTGGCAACGCGCGTTCAAAAACCGCCGTGTTTCGGCCACGTTGGCGCGGATGGCCGAAAGATCGACCTGGACCCACGCCCAACGCTGCTCGAGAGGCCCCATTTTGGCGAGGAACGCCTCGTCGGCCGCCCGACGCGCTTCATCCGTCAACGGCTCTGCGCCTCGCATCGACGACGCAGCCGATTCAAACGAGGGATCGACGTTGTTGTAACCCGTGAACCCGTTAGGTAGTACGGCCATGGCTTCCTCACATTGCGGTGGATCGGTGTTCGACCCATTATACGCCCCTAATGGCCGCCGCCCGCCATCATCTTGGCCGCATGCGGAAGCGCCGCAACCACGCCATCCCAGTTCTCGCGGGCTGCCTTCTCGCTGCCGGGAAAGTTGATTACGATGTGCCGCCCGCGCTGCATGCATAGAGCGCGGGACAGCATGGCATACGGTGTGATGGCCAGGCTGTGGACCCGCATGGCCTCGGCAATGCCGGGAACATTGCGCTCGCAAACGTCTTGCGTCGCCTCGGGCGTGACATCGCGCAGCGAAAGGCCGCTGCCACCGCACGTGAGAACGACGTCGGCGTCGATGGTGTCGCACGCCTCGACGATCGCAGCTGCAATGTCGGCGCGTTCGTCCTTCACGACGATGCGACTTGCGCATTCCCAGCCGTTTTCGGCGATCAGCTCTTCGAGCGCAGCGCCCGCCGTGTCTTGGTCAATCGAACGCGTATCCGAGCACGTGACGATCGCGAATTTCAAATCTGCCATTAATTCCTCCGTTCTCTGCAACAATTATGCGCCTGCGGCGCATCGGGCGGCACGAGTGCCGCC
>JAFUBE010000063.1 GCA_017460365.1 Eggerthellaceae bacterium | reverse complement strand
GCCGAGCAGGCCGGTGACCCTGAGCAGGCCGCTCGCCTCGAGAAGCACGCCGCAGACGCGGTCGATCACGCGGGAGTGCGCCTTCTCCCACGAGAACGCGCCTTCGAGCTGGTCGATGAGGATGGCCGCGATGAAGAACGGCAACCCGAGGCCGAGCGAATAGCACAGCAACAGCGCCACGCCGGTGAGGGCGTCGCCCGAGCTGGCGGCCAGGCTGAGCGCGGAACCCAGGAACGCGCCGACGCACGGCGTCCACCCCACGGCGAAGACCATCCCGAACAGAAGCGAGGTCGCGAAGTTGCGCGGCATCACCTCGGCGCTCGGCTTCAGCGTGCGCCCGAGCACCGGGATTCTCAGCACGCCCAGGTAATTCAACCCGAGCGCGACCACGACGAGCCCGCACGCCACGTTGAGCGCCGCCTGCCACTGCACGAGCAGCGAGCCGATCGTGCCGGCGAGCGCCCCGAGCAGCGTGAACAGCAGCGTGAAGCCGACGATGAACCCGAGCGCGCACATCACCGTTCGGCGCGTGCGCGCGCCGGCGCCCGCCGCATCGCCCGCGAAATACGCCACGTAAAGCGGCAGCATCGGCAGCAGGCACGGCGACACGAACGTGACGACGCCTTCGAGGAACGTGACCAGGTAATTCATGCGCCTACAAGAGCGAGTCGAGCGCCGAGCGCATGAGGTCGGCGTCGATGCGGCCCGGCGTTATCGTGAGCACCTCGCCCGCCGCGCTCGCAACCACGGTGGTCGGCAAATTCGCGATGCCGTAGCTCACCTGGGCCTCGCCCGTCGTGTCGTAGTAGCCGGGAACCGTGTAGCCTCCTTCGGCGAGCCAGGCCGCGCCATCGGCCACCGTCTCGCGCTGCCCGTCGGCGCAGTCGACGAACGCGAACGCCACGCGATCGGCGTAGTCGTCGTATATCTGCTGGTAATCGGGCATTTCCTGGACGCAATACGGACACCAGGTAGCCCAGAAGTTCACCACCAGCGGACGCCCGTCGGCGATTTCGGAGAACCGCATGGGAACGCCGCCTTGCGTGTACACGGTCGGGTTGTGGTCGGCGAGCAGCACCGCGTCGTCGGCGAGGTTCGCCGAAGATGCCGCGCTCGCCGGAGCGGTCGCCTGCGAGAGCTGCCCGTACGCGGCGAACCCTCCCACAAGAACCGCCACGAGCGCCACCAGCGCAACCACCGGCCCCCATTTGCCCCGCGTTTTCGTCACCTTCTCATCCACGCGCGCCATGATACACCCTCCCGATGGGCGTGTGACACTTCTCGTCAGACACGAAGTGTCATTTTTCGAGGGAGACATGCGGCACGGCGGGCGCCACCCGTAAAATGACACTTCGTGTCTGACGGGAAGTGTCACACCTTCGCATTCCCCTATATCACGTAGAACCAGGCGGGTTCTTCGTCGCCGGGCTTGTAGACGGTGATTTCCTGGCCCTTCACGCTGACGCGGGCGTTGTCGGGAACCGACTCGGTGACGAACGCGCTGCCGCCGATTACGGTGCCGGAGCCGATGTAGGTGTCGCCGCCGAGGACGCTCGCGTTCGAGTACACGGTGACGTAATCGCCGAGCGTGGGGTGGCGCTTCACGCCGGCGAGCAGCTGCCCCTTGCGCGTGGAGGTCGCGCCGAGCGTGACGCCCTGGTAGATCTTCGCGTGGTCGCCGATGATCGTGGTCTCGCCGATCACCACGCCGGTGCCGTGGTCGATGAAGAAGTATTCGCCGATCTGAGCGCCCGGGCCGATGTCGATGCCGGTCTGGCTGTGCGCGTGCTCGCTCATGAGCCGCGGGATCAGCGGCACGCCGAGCTCGTCGAGCACGTGCGCGATGCGGTGTACGAACGTGGCGTAGAGCCCCGGGTACGTCAGGATGACTTCCTCGCGGCTGCGCGCGGCCGGGTCGCCGTCGAGCGCGGCCTTCGAATCCTTCAGCACGAGGTCTTGAATCACCGGCAGCCGGTCGAGAAACGCGTCGGCGATCTCCTCGGCGCGCGAGCGGGCCTCGCCCTCGTCGAGGTCGCCGTCGTCGTAGAGCAGCGCCTTGCGCACCTGCGTGTTCAGCACGCGGTTGATGTGCAGGATGCGCTCGCCGACCAGGTGCTCCGACGTGTCGCCCGCCGCCGAATCGTTGTCGAAGTAGCCCGGGAACAGCAGGATGCGAATGTCGGCGATCAGGTCGATGACCGCAGTTCGGCTCGGGAACTGCTTGCGGTCTTGCGTGAAGAAGATTTCCTCGGCTTCGTAGCCTTTCGTGATCGCCCGAATGTGATCGTCGAGCTTCAGGTTTATCATGGACATGTCGTTACCTCTCGCGCTCGCCTTGTGTCGCTAGACATAGTAACGCATTTGAATATCCTATCGAAATACTAGGGAAAGGAATTTCGGAATATGCTCGACCAATTCTCGCGCACGCAACTGCTGCTCGGGCCGCACGGCATGGACGTGCTCGCCCGCGCCCGCGTGGCCGTGTTCGGCATCGGCGGCGTCGGCGGGCATGCGACGGAGGCGCTCGTGCGGACGGGAATCGGCGCGATCGACGTGATCGACGATGACACGGTGGCGCTCACGAACGTGAACCGCCAGGTCATCGCCACGCTTTCCGCCGTCGGCCGACCTAAGGTCGACGTTATGGCCGAGCGCATTGCCGACATCAACCCCCACTGCGGCGTGCGCGCGCACCGATGCTTCTACCTTCCCGCGACCGCCGGGCAGTTCGACTTCCGCGAATACGACTACGTGATCGACGCGGTCGACACCGTGACCGCCAAGCTGCGCCTGATCGAGGAAGCCGACCGCACGGGCACGCCCATCATCTCGAGCATGGGCGCCGCCAACAAGCTCGACCCGACCGCGTTCGAAGTCGCCGACATCTACGAGACGAGCATCTGCCCGCTGGCGAAGATCATCCGCAAGGAGTGCCGCAAACGCGGCGTGAAAGCATGCAAGGTCGTGTATTCGCGCGAACCCGAGCGCGAGCGCTTCCCCGACATCTCCGGCGAAGAGTGCACGCGCCGCAGCGGCATCCCCGGCTCGACCGCCTTCGTGCCGTCGGTCGCCGGCCTCATCATCGCCAGCGAGGTCGTGAAGGACCTGGTCGCCAGAGGGTAGAGCCCGGCGCTGACGCGCCATCTCTACAGGAGCTCCGCGCCCCGCTTCCCGCCGGGCTGGGGCTACCCCACTTTGGGTCTGGC
>JAFUBE010000575.1 GCA_017460365.1 Eggerthellaceae bacterium | reverse complement strand
TACCCCACTTTGGGCCTGGCAGTAAGTGGGGTAGGCGGGACGGCTCTGCAGCGGATATGCCAGACCGCGCCTGACGGGAAGCGGCGCGCACAGCGGAGGGAATTGCTTTGCGCAAGGTAGTTAACTCTGTCATACTTTCAGGTACACCAAGGAGGTATGCGAATGAAACGCTTGGGATTCGTTCTTTCTGCAATTGCTTTGTGCTCGCTTTCGCTCGGGCCCGGCTTCGCCCTGGCCGACGATGGGGCGGCGCTTCCGTCTGAGAAAGAAGAGGCCGTCCACGTATACGCAAACCCGGACGGATCGGTTCGCGACGGCAAAGTAGAGGTGACCTTGCGCAATGCGAACGGATTGCCGATTTTGACCGATACGAGCTCGTTGAGCGACGTGAAGCCGTCCGATGAAAGCCAGTCGTTCACGGGCGATGGCCAAGAGCTAACGTGGACGGCAAAAGGGGAGGACGTTTCCTATACGGGAAAAAGCGACAAGTCGATCCCCGTGTCGGTAGCGGTTTCGTACACGCTCGACGGCGTTGCGGTAAGCCCATCGGATATTTCGGGAAAAACGGGCAAGGTGCGCATTCGCTACGACTTCCGTAACGATTCGGCGTTTACGAGCGGCGGCCACGATATGCGCACGCCTTTTACGGCGATCACCGCGTTGATGCTCGACGGCAAGGCCTTCAAAAACGTTCGGGTGACCAACGGCAAAATCGTGAACGACGGCGACAACGTCATAGTCGTCGGGTATGCGATGCCGGGGTTGAAGGAGAGCTTGGGGTCGGCTGCCGAAGACGCCGACGTGCCGGAATACTTCGAGGTCGAAGCGGACGTGGAGGGCTTCGAGCTGAAATCCACGCTCACGATGGTGAGTGCGGGGCTGATGGAAGACATGGACCTCGAACCTGCGCGCAAAGACGATCTCAGCTCAACATCTGCAGGACTTACCGAAGCGACTGCCGCCCTCGTGGAGAGCAGCGACGGCCTCGCAGAGGGGCTCGGGGCGCTCGCGGACGGAACGGAGGGGGTTTCCGGTGCGGCATGGCAGCTTAATGCGGGTGCCCAAGCAGCATCGGAATCGCTTCCTGCGCTCGTCGAATCGATCGAAGAGCTCGACAAGGGCGCGGCGGCTCTTGCAGAAGGTGCCGCAAAGCTGAAAGAGGGAACGGCGCCGCTCTCGGAAAGCGTCGAGCAGGCGCAGAAGGCTTGCCAGCTTGCGCTAACGGTTCTCGCGACGATGGAATCTTCGATCGAAACCGTGAAGTCGAACAATGAAGCGGCTCAGGCAATCGTGGCGGGCGTCATGGGTTCTTCTGAGGTGCCCGAATCTGCGCGCGCCGAACTCGCCCAAGCTGTCGCAGCGCTTCAGGCAAACGACCTTTACCTTTCCGCAGTGAGCTCTCCCGGAAGCGCCGAGCCGGCGTTGCAGCAGCTGATGGCAGCGGTTCAGCAGCTGAATGAAAACCTCGACCCCGACAGTGCGGCAGCCCTTTCCGACGGTGCCGCCAAATTGAGCGCAGGAGCCGACGCGCTCGCCGAGGGGCTCGACGCCCTGTCGGACGGAACGGCTCCCCTTGTAAAAGGGGTTCGGCAGCTCGTGTATGGAACGGGCGAGCTCGCATCGGGGGCTGACGAGCTCGCAAACGGCGCCAAGGAAGCTGCGGCCGGTTCTAACGAACTTGCGAAAGGTATGCACGAATACAGCGAGCAAGCCATAGCGGAAATCGTCGACGTCATCGACAACAAGGTCGTCGACCTCGTAGACCGGCTCGACGCGCTCAAGCAAGCAGCGCGCGATTACGATAACTTCTCCGGCAAGCCGTCGGGTGTTTCAAGCACCGTGCGTTTCGTCATAGAGGTCGATGCCGTATAGCGCACCACCGCCGCAGAGCGCTTTCGCTTTGATACAATCGGGATATGGCAACTCCAGGGAAGGGGGGTCCATGTCGCTCGTCAACGAGAGGGCGCGCATAGTCTCCAACGACCAAATCGGTCCGAGATTGCATGTGCTCACGGTCGAATCGCCGCAAATCGCAAGCGCCATCATGCCTGGGCAATTCGTGCACATGAAGGTGCCCGGACGCAACGAGAACATCCTCCGGCGCCCGTTTTCGGTCTATGCGCGCGATTCAGAAGCGGGAATGCTCGAGGTCCTTTACCAGGAAGTCGGCGAACTCACTTCGTATATGCCCACGCTCTCAGATGGGATTATCGAAACCATCGGCCCCATAGGAAACACTTGGTCAGGGCCGGCTCGCGTACATGACGGCGCCTGCGGCAACGCGTTGCTCGTGGGCGGCGGAGTCGGCGCTGCGCCGCTGTTCCTGCTAGCTGAAAGCCTCAAGCAGCTCGGATGCCCGTTCGACGTCGTGCTCGGCGCGCAGACCCGCGACGCGCTCGTAACGTTGAGGCGATACAGCGATCTGATCGGCTGCGAACCGTGCTGCGCGACCGACGACGGTTCGTATGGTCGCTCGGGTTTCTGCATGTCGCTTGTCGAAGAGCGCTTGGATCAAGGCGGAATCGCGCAGCCCGGGCCATACGATTACGTTGCCGTCTGCGGCCCCGAGCCGCTCATGAAGATCGTTGCCGGCATGGCGCACGCAGCTCAGGTCGCCTGCGAGGTATCGATGGAGAAGCGCATGGCATGCGGAATCGGCGCGTGCCTTTCATGCGTCGTCGACACGAAGAGCGGCAAGAAGCGGTCGTGCGTCGACGGCCCGATTTTCGATGCTGGGGAGGTGATGTGGTGATGCCCGTTGCACCAAGGAAGACGAGCGTGAACCTCGCGGTGAACCTCGGCGGCCTCGATATGAAGAACCCTGTCACGACTGCCTCGGGTACGTTCGCCGCAGGGCGGGAATATTCCGATTTCGTCGATGTTTCCGCCCTTGGCGCCGTAACGACGAAAGGCGTGTCCCTCAACGGATGGGAAGGAAACGCGAGCCCGCGCATAGCCGAGACGCCTTCGGGCATGTTGAATTCGATAGGCTTGCAGAACCCAGGGGTCTCGCATCTGATCGAACATGAGCTGCCGTGGTTGCGGGAAGTCGGGGCTCGCGCGATCGTGAACGTGAGCGGCCACAGCTTCGATGAATACGTGCAGGTGATCGAAGCACTCGACGACACCGAGCTGGTGGACGCGTACGAGATCAACATTTCGTGCCCGAACGTGGATGCGGGCGGGATGACCATCGGACCCGATCCCGCAAGCGTCGAAACGGTCGTGGGGCTTTGTCGCCGCGCAACGAACAAGCCGATGATCGTGAAGCTCACGCCGAACGTGACCGACGTCACAGAAATCGCCCGCGCGGCGGTGAGCGCAGGCGCCGACGCGCTATCGCTCATCAACACCCTGCTCGGCATGGCGATCGACGCCAGGCGAAGAAGGCCCCAGCTCGCGCGCGTGGTGGGCGGCCTGTCGGGTCCGGCGGTAAAGCCGGTGGCGCTTCGCATGGTGTGGGAAGTGCACAACGCGGTCGACGTGCCGCTGCTCGGCATGGGGGGCATCTCCAGCGGCACCGACGCGGTCGAGTTCATGCTCGCGGGCGCGACCGCCGTAGCCGTTGGAACGGCCAATTTCGTAAACCCCACGGCAACGGTCGACGTGCTCGAGGGGATAATCGACTACTGTGAAGAAACAGGCGTGCAAGACGTAAACGAGCTGATAGGAGCCCTGCAATGCTAACCGCTTTCGAAAACATACCGGCAGAGGAACGCATAATCGTCGCGCTCGATTGCTCGCGAGATATGGCCATCGACCTCGCGGAGAAGCTCCGAGGTCGCGCCAAATGGGTGAAAATCGGCATGACGCTGTACTACGCGTGCGGTCCGTCGATCATTGCGGCGTTCAAGCAGCGTGGCTACAAGGTGTTCCTCGACCTGAAACTGCACGATATTCCCTTCCAGATCGAGGGGGCGGCTAAAGCCGCGGGGATGACCGGCGCCGACATGATCACCATGCACACGCTCGGCGGGCAGGCGATGCTCGAGGCCGCGCAGAGGGGTGCCGAAGCTGCTGCGCGCGAGCGCGGTAGCGCGACGGCCGTCACGCTCGGCATCACGGTCCTCACGAGCATGGACGAAGAGTCGCTTGGCCAAATCGGAATTGAGCGCACTCCAGCTGAGCAGGTGGCCCTGCTCGCGGGCCTTGCGAAGGACGCGGGCATTTCGGGCGTGGTGGCATCGCCGCAGGAAGCGGCTGCGTTGCGCGATCTGCTCGGGCCGCGCTCCTACATCGTCACGCCGGGGGTCAGGCCCGTCGGAGCCGACAAAGGCGATCAGAGCCGCGTGGCGACGCCTGCCGAAGCGTTCGCCAACGGCGCGTCTCACATCGTGATTGGCCGCCCGGTGACGAGGGCCGAAGACCCAGCTGCCGCATTCGACGCGATCGTCGCCTCCCTTCGCTAAGGAAACGCGTCTTTGCTTGTTATCGTGTGACGCTTCTCGTCAGGCACGTTCTGCCACTTTCGCGTTGGGGTTGGCACAACTGGTGGTAGTGTCTGAAGCCAAGCCCTACATGCGGTCTCACGTGACTAAAAAACTCGTGAAGAATATCTGGGGTAAACGGTAATTTTAGCCCTGACGGGCAGAAATAGCTTGTAATTCGGGGTCAAATCGTCGTAGAATGACCTCCATTAAGCGCGATATCAACACACCTTAAACCCACTACCGAATTGAATATTGCATGTGCGGCGTTGCAGCAATGCAGCGAAATGCAAGCATCGCGCTAGGAAGGGAACTGTGGGTTGAGAAGGCAGTTCCAAGGGGAATTGAATAAAGGAGACACCAATGGCAATCCCTCAACTGAGCGAAGCCGAACTCAAAGCAGCGCTTGAAAAGTCAAAGGAAGCGCGCATCAAGCGCGCCGAGATTCGCGATCAGCTGAAGAGCGGCAAACTCACGCTGAAGGAAGTAATCGACATGAAGGACGACCCCATCGTGGGCCGCATGAAGGTGTCCACGCTCATCGAGACGCTTCCGGGCTACGGCAAGGCGAAGTCGGTGAAAATCATGGGCGAGCTTCAGATCGCCGAGAGCCGCCGTTTGCGCGGCCTTGGCGAACGTCAGCAAGCTGCCCTGCTCGAGCGTCTCGGTTAAACGATGCGCAAGGGAAACCTATTCGTGATTTCGGGGCCATCGGGTGCTGGCAAGGGCACGCTGGTGGCCCGCTTGCTAAACGAAGTCCCCGATGCGTGGCTGTCGGTTTCCGCCACTACGCGCAAGCCGCGCCAAGGCGAAGTGCATGGGAAGAACTATTACTTCCTCGATCGGGATGAATTCATGCGCTTGGCGAACGCCGACGGCTTCTTGGAGTGGGCGGAATACTCGGGAAACTGCTACGGCACGCCAATCGAAAGCGTCATGAGCAACGTGGAAGACGGCAAGCAAGTCGTGCTCGAGATAGACGTCCAAGGTGCGTTCCAGGTGCGCGAACGCGTCCCCGAGGCCAAGCTCGTGTTCATCGACCCGCCATCGTTTGCGGAACTCGAACGCAGGTTGCGTGAACGCGGAACCGAAGACGAGGAAACCATTCAGCGTCGTCTTGAGGCCGCAAGGGTGGAACTTTCCAGGAAAGAAGAGTATGATAT
>JAFUBE010000574.1 GCA_017460365.1 Eggerthellaceae bacterium | reverse complement strand
AGCGGCCAGCAGATCCCCGCCGACGCGGTCGTCGTGTCCGGCGAGGCGGGCGTGAACGAGTCGCTGCTCACCGGCGAGGCCGACGAGATCCAGAAGGTTGAAGGCGACGAGCTCATGTCGGGCAGCTTCGTGGCTGCAGGCGAGGTAGTCGCCCGCCTGGTGCGCGTCGGCGCCGATTCCTACGCCTCTCAGCTCACCGCCCAGGCCAAGCGGGTGGAGGAGCGCCCCTCGCAGATGGTCGCCGACATCGAGCGCATCATCCTGGTGGCGGGCATCCTCGTGATACCCGTGGGCGGGCTGCTGTACTGGCAGGGAGCGAACAGCGGGCTTTCCGTGTCCGAGGCCATCATGTCGATGGTCAGCGCCGTCATCGGAATGATCCCCGAGGGGCTCTACCTGCTGGTCACCGTGGCCTTGGCGCTCTCGGCCATGCGGCTGGCTCGCAGCAAGGTGCTGCTCCACGACATGCGCAGCGTCGAGGAGCTGGCCCGCGTGGACGTGCTGTGCGTCGACAAGACCGGCACCATCACGGGCGACTCGATGGAGGTACACGAGCTGTTCTGCGCCGACGGCAACGCACCGCAAGACGGCGCCGAGGCCCTGCTCGCATGTTACGTGCGTACCGTTCCCGACGTCAACGCCACTATGCTCGCGTTGCGCGCCCGCCTGCCCGAAGCCGAGCCTTTCGGGAGCGCCGATGTCACGCCGTTCAGCTCCAAATTGAAGTACTCGCAAGTCGTCGCGGACGGAAGGACGCTTCGCCTGGGCGCGCCGGAGTTCATCCTGCCCGACGACGCGATGGAAAGCTGCCGCGAGGCAATCGAGAAGCGCGCAGGCGAGGGCATGCGCGTGCTCGCGTTCGTCGAGACAACGGCCGGCCAGACCAGCCCCCTGCTGTTCGCGGCGATCTCCAATGGCATCCGCGAGGCGGCCCCCGAGACGTTCGCGGAGTTCGCCCGTCAAGGAGTCGAGGTGAAAGTCATCTCCGGAGACAACCCGCTGACGGTGTCGAAGGTCGCAGCCGAAGCCCGAATCGCGGGCGCAGAGCGCTACGTCGACGCCTCGACGCTCGACACGCCCGAAGCCCTGGCGCAGGCCGTGCGCGACTTCACGGTGTTCGGCCGCGTGAAGCCCGACCAGAAAAAGCAGATCGTCGAGGCCCTGCAGGCCCAGGGCAAGCGCGTCGCCATGACCGGCGACGGCGTGAACGACATCCTGGCCATGAAAACGGCGGAGTGCTCCATAGCCATGGGGACTGGCAGCGATGCGGCGCGCCAGGCGGCGCAGGTGGTGCTGCTCGACTCCGACTTCTCCCACATGCGCCAGATCGTCGGCGAGGGCCGCCGCGACATCAACAACATCACGCGCTCGGCCACGCTGTTCCTGTACAAGAACCTGTTCTCGCTGGCCATGGCGCTCTTCGCCATATTCGGCGCGTTCGCCTACCCGCTCACGCCCAACCAGGTATCGCTCGTCTCGCTGTTCAACATTGGGCTGCCGGCGTTCCTGCTCACCTTCGAGCCCAACGAGGCCAAGCAGGAGGGGACGTTCATGGCCACCGTGCTCATGCGCTCGATCCCGGCGGCGCTGACGACGTTCATCGCCATCGCCGACATGATCCTGTTCGCTGAGCTGTTCGATATCTCGCAAGCAGATGTGAGCACCGCGAGCACCTACCTGCTCTCGACCGTGGGCTTCATCATCTTGGTGGGCCTCATCCAGCCGCCCAACCGCTACCGCGTAGGCGTGCTCGTCTTGTGCATAGTCGGGCTGTTCGTCGCGGGCACACTGCTGTGGAGCCTCTTCGACATCTTCGAGATGTCACCGCGCGCGCTCGTGCTCTGCATCGTGTTCGCGCTGGCCGAAATCGGCGTGCTGATCATCCTGAGCGCCGCGATTTCCTGGGTTTACCGCAAAATCGCCACCAGACGCAATGCGCCAGAGCCGAATGCGCCAAAACTCACGGGCCCGGCACATTCGGAGGTTCCCCGATGACGGACGTCCGAGACGCTGCATATACGGAAATGGAGCGCCTTCCCATAGGATTGAGCCTTTGCCAGGCGTACTTCGTCTTCGCCATGCTGCTCGCGCTCGTGTTCGGCTTCCTGTGCTCGCCGCACATGTTCGACTACGACGTCAGCATGGTGCGGGTCCTGCTGCTCATGATGGGAGGGACGGTGACGCTGTGGCTCGTGTCGAGGCGGATGCGCGCCGCGAGAGCTGTGGGTGCGGCGACGGCGCTCGCGTGTGCGGGTTTGTCAATCGTCGACCATGCTGCATTCGGCGCGTACGAAACGCTGAGCGGCTACGTAGGCCAACCCGTGGTCACGGCGCTCATGTTCCTGGAATGCGCCGGCGCTGTCGCAGTGGCACTTTACCTGGCTTTCGCGCCGGGAGCCAAGCGCACGCTGTTCCTGAAGCTCGATATGTCGCCTGCGGCAACGGACGGCCACAGCTGGGATGTCCCGTTGCGCGTGCTCGAGCGCACGCGGGTGTTCTAGCGCGACCTGGCCATCTACTTCATCGCGTTCTCTCTCCTGGGCCACTGGGCGGAGATGCTGTTCTGCCAGCTCATCGTGGCGGGCGTGTTCATGGGAGACTACGACCCCTCAAACGCCATGCTCTGGAGCCTGTGGCTGTACCCGTTCACGGCCGAGGGCGAGTACCTCCGCGACGTGAACGAGACGGCCTGGAGGTGGGAGTACCTCGGCGAGGTGACCGGCACAGGCGGCAACGTCTTCACCAACATCCGCGACGAGAGGCTTTCGCTTCCCCGCATCCGGAACTTCGAGAGGACGAGGAACGGCGTGGACTGGGGCTGGTTCCCCGACCCGTGGCGATTCGTGCGATGCGCATGGGAGCCTTCCGCGCGTCGTCTTCTCATCTTCGAGGAGCACAGCGCGAACCGGAAGACGCCGGCGGAGACCGCGCAGATCCTTGTCGACGCCATGACCTACGCGGACGAGGCCGGCGGCGAACCCTACTTTCACGACGAGATCGTCTGGGCTGACGACACGCCGGATGGCAAGCAGCAGATGGCGGTTTACCGGCGGGACTTTCACATTCGCGTTCATCCCGCGCGGAAGGCCTGGATGCGCAAGCTTTCGTATGAATGGCTGGCCGGGCTGCGGGAGATCGTCATCGACCCTTACCGGTGCCCCAAGACGTTCGAGGAGTTCACGCTCAAGGAGTACCTTCGCCAGCCTGACGGAACCTGGGTGGACGAGATTCCCGACGGGAACGATCACAGCATCGATGCGGTCAGATATGCCCTCATGGATGACGTGCTACGAGGATAGATAGGTGCTTCTCAGATGCTTGACGTCTTCGGGCAGGCATAGATTCCAGGAGCTGTTCACGACAACCGACTCGACGTCTTGCCAGTCCCTGCCCAATTGAATCCCGTCAATGAGGTCAGCTAGGCAAAGGTCTTCAAGGCTGCCGTACTCGATTTCGCCGCTACCATCTTTGATGCCGCACCGTTGGAACGTCACGCAGTCATCGTATTTGACGATTATGTATTCGCAGGGCTTCTCAACAAAGCAGATTTCGAATTCGGGCTCACCCGGAACTAGCTCAAAGAGCTCTTTGAATTCATCGAACGAGACCATGCCTTTTCCCATCATTCGACTTCGTTATTCTCGGCATTATAAGGCACGGGCGAGGTTGTGACGGTGGGTGACACTTCATCACGATGATCACGGCGGCTGATGGAGGGCTTCTCATGGGCTTGAATTCGATGGACGAGTACTGGGTGCCGGAACATGTGAAGGAGTACCTGCGCAGGCTTGGGTTCGTGCTTCCCCTGGATGACATGGAGCCTTGGATTCGGTCGTGGGACGACTGGATGGGGGCTCGCGGGGACTTCTACGACTACCGGGGCAAGGACGAGCTCGGGCGGGTGTACGAGGTTCATAGGCGGTCGATTCATCCGGCTATGAGGGTCTGCAAGGAATGGGGCTCTCTGCTTCTCAATGAGGACGTCAAGGTCGTGTGCGACGACCAGAAGGCCACCGACTGGATCAACTCGTTCTTCTCGGAAACGAACTTCATGAGCACGGCACAGGCCACCGTCGTGCGGGCGTTCGGGCCCCAGCTTGCACACGCTCGCGCCGCTGGTCGACGAGGGCACGAAGCCGTCGGTCCTGCCCACGAGCCGGTTGCACCCGTTGAACATCAGCGACCCCGAGAGCCCGCTGTTGCTGAACGAGGTCGCGTAGATCGTCTCCAGCGCCGGGCAGCTCGTGAACATCTGGTTCGCGCTCGCGATGCCGGACATGTTCTCGAACCCCGAGACCTCCGTCATGTACTGGAACGAGTTGAACAGGTAGCTCGCGTTGGTCAGGCCCACCAGCGGCCAGGACGAGTGGATGACGACCTTCCGCACCTGCAGCTTGATGGAGTCGTAGGGCATCGCCGTGGCGGACGAGTCCCCGGCGGGGTCGATCTCCCACGCGTTCACCGGCACGCCGCCGTCGT
>JAFUBE010000573.1 GCA_017460365.1 Eggerthellaceae bacterium | reverse complement strand
GTGTGGGCATGGCAGCGCCGTACGAGGTGGGCACCATAGAGCGCGCCCCCGATGTGGTCGCGACCGATGCGGCGGGTAACCGTTCCCTTTCGGGCACTGTGAGCATCTTCGTCGCAATTCAGGGTTAGCCCATGTCGCCCGATTCGTCAGGCTTTAGATCGACGGGCGGAAAACGCCCGTCGACCGAGGGCTTCGAACGCTACGTGTCGCGCGGGTCGAACCGCGCGTTCGTCGTTATCCTGGTGTTTCTCGTGATTGCCGCAGGTTTTCTCGTGAGGCTGCTGTATCTGCAGGTCATCGTGTCAGGAGAATACTCCGCGCGCGCGGAAGAATCGCGCACGGTCGGGTTTACGGTCGAGCCGCGGCGCGGCACGATCTACGACCGCAACGGACACATCCTGGCCATCAGCGTCGATGCGACCACGGTTTATGCCAACCCCTCTGAAGTGAAAGAGCCCGCTTCCACTTCGCGCGCCATCGCCGAGGCGCTCGGAGGCAATGCGGCCGATTATGCCGAGGCGCTCGAGCAATCGGCCTCGCCGACGTTCTCGTTCATCGCGCGCAAAGCCGATACCAGCGCCGCAGCCCGATTGAAAGAGCAGAACCTGCCCGGCATCTACTTCATCGACGACACGCGCCGCGAGTACCCCTACGGGCAGACGGGCGGCCAGGTGATCGGCGCCTGCAGCGTGGAAGTCGATTCCGAAGCGAACCGCGAATACTATGTGGGCATTTGCGGTCTCGAGATGTTCTACGACACCACGCTTTCAGGCACGGCCGGCTACTACGAGGCTGAAGTCGGCGCCGACGGCACGCCCATTCCCGGTGGCGTGCACGAGTCGAAACGCGCCGTCGAGGGCCAAGACATCATCGTCTCGCTCGACATCGAGTTTCAAGAAGAGCTCGAGCGCGACCTGAAGAACGGCGTGAAGCGCGTGGGCGTGAATAGCGGCAGCGCGGTCGTGATGGACGCGAAGACCGGCGAGATCTACGCCGCCGCCTCAAGCCCGTTCTTCAACCCGGCTGACCGCAGCGAGGTGCCAGAAGGCTCGATGCAGCTGAAGGCGGCGACCAACCTGTTCGAGCCGGGCTCCATCTTCAAGACCGTATCGGCGACCGCCATTCTCGAAGAGGGCACGATGACGCCCGACACCGAGGTGGATTGCCCGTCGTATCTCGAAGCAGACGGCTACATCGTTTCCGACGCATGGTACCGCGGCGAAGAGAAGATGACGCTGCGCGACATCATCAACCGGTCCTCTAACGTGGGCATCTCGCTGTCGGTCGAGAACAACCTGGGTTTCCAGAAGCTTTACGACGCCATCGTGAAGTACCGCTTGAACACGCTGACAGGTATCGACTACCCAGGCGAGCAGGTCGGATACCTGCTCGACTTCGACTACTGGTCTCGCGTGCAGGGCTACAACGCCACGTTCGGCCAGGGCTTGTCGGTCAATGCTTTCCAGATGCTGGCGTTTTACGGCGCGCTCATGAACGATGGCGTGTCAACCACGCCGCACTTCCTCATGCGCAAGCCGCAGACGAACGAAACCCCCACCTGGGAAACGCACCAGATCATCGACAACAAGGACGCGATCGCGCCTATGAAGTCGATGCTGCAGACCGTCGTCACCGACGGCACCGCGACCGATGCGGAAATAGAGGGCTACAAGCTGGCGGGCAAGACCTCGACCGCCGAAATCTTCGACGAGGAAAACGGCGGTTATCGCCTCGACGTGTACAACATCGCGTTCGCGGGGTTCATCGACGAGTCGACCAGCAACTTCGTCTGTTTTTGCGGAGCTGACGAGGTGCCGGGCGACCGCAAGGTCACGACTATGTTTCACGATATAATGTATGACGCGATAAACCGATACAACATCGTGTCGCTTGCAAGCGACGAATGAGGTTGGCCCCATGGCAGCGCCGGGCACGGTGCGCGGGCGCGGGTTGACGGGCGCCGGCATCGGTGCCCGTGCGGGGCAAGCCTGTTTGGAAGGGGAGAAGATATGGCCAGCGTGTCTGAGCTGTTCGAAGGGCTCGACTGCACGATCATAGGCAATGGTGCCGACGAGGTGGAAGGGCTCGCGTATCGCAGCGACGCCGTGAAACCCAATGACATGTTCTTTTGCATTGTGGGCCTGAAAGTCGACGGTCATTCGTTTGCGCAAGATGCGATCGACCGCGGCGCTCGCGTGCTCGTGGTCGAGCGCAAGCTCTACCTCGCCGAAACCGACGACGTCACGATCGTGGTCGTCGAGGACTCCCGCAAGGCGATGGCGCACGTGGCCGACCGCTTCTATGGTTCGCCTTCGCGCGATTTCGCGCTCGTGGGAGTCACGGGCACCAACGGCAAGACCACGACGACCTACCTGGTCGAGCAGATTGCGCGGACGCAGGGCTTGCGCACCGGCGTCATCGGCACCGTGGGCGTCGAAGTCGCGGGCAAGCGCGAGGCGGCGCACCACACCACGCCCGAATCCCCCGACCTGCAGCAGACGTTCGCGCGCATGCGCGACGCGCGCTGCGACGTGGTCGCGATGGAGGTGAGCTCGCACGCGCTCGATTTGCTTCGCACGTGGCACACCACCTTCGCCGTCACGGCGTTTTCGAACCTCACGCAAGACCACCTCGACTACCACCACACGTTCGAGGCCTATTTCGAGGCCAAAGCGCGCCTGTTCTCGGCCGACTATCCGGCCAAGCGCGTCATTTGCATCGACGACAAATGGGGCCGCGAGCTGCATGCGCGCTGCTCCCGCGCCGACGACTGGGTGATCACCACCGGCTTCGACGCCGCCGCGCAGATCCATCCCGTGAAGGTCGATTACGCGCCTGACCACACCCATGTCGTGCTCGAAGTGCGAGGACGCAAGGTCGAGTTTGACTATCCGCTCGTCGGGCGCTTCAACGTGTCGAACGTCATGTGCGCCTATGGCATCGGCATGGCGCTCGGCGCATCGCACGATGTCATAACGCGGGCCTTGTCCGAATCGCCCCAAGTGCCCGGGCGCCTCGAACGCGTGAAGGCCCGAAACGACGGGGGCGTTGCGGTCTTCGTCGATTACGCGCACACCCCCGATGCGCTGGCCAAGGCGCTTTCTTCGATCAAGGCGCTCGGCGCCGGCCGCACGCTCGTCGTGTTCGGGTGCGGCGGCGACCGCGATGCGTCGAAGCGCTCCATCATGGGGCGCGAGGCGCTCGAAGCCGATTACGCCATCGTCACCTCCGACAACCCGCGAAGCGAAGACCCGGCCGCCATCATCGACGACATCGTGAGCGGCATGGGCGACGCTTCCGGCCGCTACGAGGTTGTTCCCGACCGTCGCGAGGCCATCGCGCGCGCCATCGCGATTGCCGAACCGGGAGACGCCATCCTCATTGCCGGCAAGGGCCACGAGGATTACCAGATACTACGCGATGAAACCATCCATTTCGATGACCGCGAGGTCGCAAGCGCCGAGCTCGACCGCGCATTTGCCTAAGGGGCGCACATGTTGATTACCGTTGCGGACTTAGCGAGCGCCGTTGGCGCGCCTCGAATAGACGGCGCGGCTGGCGACGTCGTTGTTACTGGCCTCACCTGGGACTCGCGCGATGTCGCGCCGGGCGATCTGTACGTCGCCTTCGCCGGCGAACGCGTCGACGGCCACGATTTCGCAGAGGCCGCAGTCGACGCGGGCGCCGTGGCGGTGCTCGCCACGCGCGACGTCGACGCGGTGGTGCCGGTCATCATCGTCAGCGATGTGGCTGCGGCCATCACCGACCTTGCGAAGTACTGGCGTGAGCAGCTCACGGGCACGGTCGTGGGCCTTACGGGCTCGTCGGGTAAGACGACCACGAAAAACCTCGTGCGCGACGTCCTTGCGCACGACCTGACGGTCGTGGCGACCAAGGCCAACCAGAACAACGAGCTCGGCGTGCCTGCCACGCTGCTCACAGCCGACCACGAGACCGACGTCGTCGTGGTCGAGATGGGCATGCGCGGGCGCGGCCAGATTGCCGAGCTCGCCGAAATCGCCCAGCCCGACTGGGGCCTTATCACCAACGTGGGAACGAGCCACATGGAACTGCTCGGCAGTCGCGACGAAATCGCCAACGCGAAAGCCGAGCTGTACGAGGCGCTGCCCGAAAGCTACGACTTCGCGTTCGTGAATGCCGACGACGATTATGCGGATTACCTGCTCGAACGGGGGCGCTTCGAAGAGCGCGGAGTAACGCCTGTGTACTACAGCACGGCCGAAGACCCCGCCGAGCGCACGCCTCTCGTGTGGGCGAGCGATGTCGTCTTCGACGGCGAGGGCTGCCCGACCTTCACGATGAACGCGGTCGGCTTCGAGCAGCTCGACCTCGAAGAGTCGAACGGCTCCATGCAATGCACTTTGCTGCTGCGCGGCATGCACAACGTGTCGAACGCGTGCGCCGCCGCCGCGGTGGGCCTCGCGAGCGGCATGACGCTCGCGAGCTGCTGCGCGGCGCTCGAGGCGGCGAACCCCGAGAAGGGCCGCCAAGTCGTCCACCGCACCGAATCGGGGCTCACGGTGATCGACGACGCGTACAACGCCAATCCCGACTCCATGGCGGCGTCGCTTTCCACGTTCGCGGCCATGAGCGTTGCCGGGCGCAGGCTTGCCGTGCTCGGCGACATGCTAGAACTCGGCGACCTGTCGCGCGAAAGCCATGAGCGCGTCGGCGCGCAGGCTGCGAAAGCGGGCCTCGATGCGCTCGTGTGCGTCGGCGAGCTTTCGCGTTCCATCGCGAGCGGCGCTGTGGCTGCTGGCATGCCCGAATCGGCCGTCACGACATGCGACGATGCGGCGTCTGCTCTCGAGCTCGTCGCATCCGGGCTTGCCCCGGGCGATGCGGTGCGGGTGACAGCGTCGCATTCTATCGGCCTCGAGCGGGTAGTCGAAGGGCTGGTGCGTTAACCATGCTGTCGCCTTTGTTTGCCGAATACCCCACGTTTCTCGTGTTCCTCGCGGTGTTCGCCGCAATCGTGCTCACGATGGTGTTCATGCCGCCGTGGATACGGTTTTTGAAGTCGAGCCATATCGGGCAGCAGGTGCGCGACGACGGCCCCGAAACGCATCTCGTGAAGCAGGGCACGCCCACCATGGGCGGCGTCATCATGCTGGTAGCGGTCGTCGTGGCGGTCATGCTCATCGGCTTCCCGTCGGCTGAAACCTACGTGCTCATCGGCGCCATCTTGCTCACCGGAGCGCTCGGCCTGTTCGATGACGCGTCGAAGGTCATCCACGAGCGCTCGCTCGGCCTCACGCCGAAGGCCAAGCTGGTCGGCCAGTTCGCGATAGCGACCGTCTTCGCCGTCGTGGCGGTGAACTTCTTCGACATCCCTCCCACGGTTCCCATACCGTTCGTGGCCACGCTCGATCTGGGCGTGCTCACCACCGTGGTGCCCATCGGCGAGGGCATTTCGCTGCCATGGCTGTACCTCGTCTTCGTGAACATCCTGCTCGTCGGCATGTGCAATGCCGTGAACCTGACCGATGGCCTCGATGGGTTGGCGGCGGGCACGGTCATGATCGTCATGGTCGTCATGGCCGCCATCGCGTACCGCACCGACTTGTTGGAGCCTGCCATCGTGTCGGCGGCGCTCGCCGGCACGTGCAGCGGGTTTCTGTGGTTCAACTCAGACCCGGCCGACATCTTCATGGGCGACACCGGCTCGCTAGCGCTCGGCATGGGGCTGGGTTGCTTGGCGGTGCTCACCAAGACCGAGTTCGTCGTCATCATCATCGGCTTTTTGTTCGTGGCCGAAGCCCTTTCGGTCATGATCCAGGTCGCGCATTTCAAGCGCACACGCAAGCGCGTGTTCCTCATGGCGCCGCTTCACCACCACTTCGAGAAGAAAGGCTGGTCGGAAACGAAGGTCGTCATCCGCTTCTGGATCATTTCCGGCGTCTTCGCAGCCATCGGGTTTTCGATCTACTTCGCCGCCAGCACGATGGGGGTGATGTAGGTGGAATCGCGCATCGGCAGGATTTTGGTCCTCGGCCTGGGCAAGAGCGGCAAGTCCGTCGCGCAGTATTGCGCCGGGCTTTTGGGCGACCGCGTGACCGGGCTCTTCATCGCGGCCGGAGCCGAAAGCGACGACTCCCGCGCATTCGTGGAATCGCTCGCCCGCGAAGGCGTGGGCTGGGCGTTCGGCGACGATGCGCTTGCGGGCTACGAGGGCGCGTTCGATTTGTGCATCGCGAGCCCCGGCATTCCCTATTGGCACGAGCTCTACGTTGCCGGCGAAAAGCTCTCAGACGAGCTCGTCAGCGAGGTCGAGTTCTCCTGGCGCGAAAGCGCGCCGGATAGCACCTGGGTTGCCATCACTGGCACGAACGGAAAGACCACCACCACATCGCTTGCAGCGCACGTTTTGCGCGAATGCGGGTTCGCCGCGAATGCGGTCGGCAACATAGGCGACGTCTGCCTCGATGCGGTGGCCGCCGGCGACACGAGCGTGTACGTCGCCGAGGTTTCGTCTTACCAGCTCGCTTCCACGCACGATTTCGCGCCCGACGTGGCGGTTCTGCTCAACATCACGCCCGATCATATCCACTGGCACCGCACGCTCGAAGCGTATGCAGAAGCCAAGTTCAACGTTTTGAGGGCGGTGGAGCGCCATGCCGGTTTCGCTTCCAGCGGGCGGGTGCCCGTCGCGGTCCTCGATGCGACCAACGACGTCGTGCGCGCGAAAGTGCGCGAACTGCGCCAAGCTGGCGCGAGCTACGTTCCCATGGGCACGGCAGATGGCATTCACGGCGACATGCGGGCGCGCTGCGGGGCGCGCAATGCGGCTTTCATCGACGGCGACGGCACGTTTGTCGTGGCTCTAGACGGCATCGAGCACAGGCTCGGGTCGACTGACGACCTGCAGATAAAAGGCGAGCACAACGCTTCGAATGCGCTGGCTGCTGCTGCGGTTGCGGTTGCGCTCGGCGCCGATGACGAGGCCATCGCGCGTGCATTGGCTTGCTTCGAGCCTCTCGAGCACCGCATCGAGCCCTGCGGCTCGGTTGGGCATATCACCTGCTACAACGACTCGAAGGCGACCAACGTCGACGCTACGCTCAAGGCGCTTGCGGCTTTCCCGGGAAAGCGGGTAGCGGTGCTGCTCGGCGGCGACGACAAGGGCACCGACTTGCGCAATCTGGTTGACGCCGTTTGCAAGCATGCGGTTGCGGCTGTCTGCTACGGCGAGGCCGGTCCACGTTTCCTCGCGGCGTTTGCCGGGCGTCCGGAGTTCAACGCGATGGCGGCGAACCACCTGGAAGACGCGTTCGGCGCCGCACTTTCGCTGGGCGACGAAATTGACGTGGTCTTGCTGTCGCCCGCGTGCGCTTCCTTCGACGAGTTCCACTCGTTCGAGGAACGCGGCAACGTGTTCAAGTCGCTCGTGGCCGCACACGCGGCCGGGGAAGAGTAGACGCATGGCTTCGCGCAGATCGACAATGGCCGATGTGGCCCCCGATGTTGCCGGACCGAGGCTCGTCATGCTGCTCGTCGTGCTCGGGCTCACGCTGCTCGGGTTCGTGATGATCTACTCCGCCTCCTCGATTTCCGCCATCACCGAAGACTCGAATTCGGCGAGCTACCTGTTCGATCAGATCGTGTTCGCCGTTATCGGAATCGCGGTGGGCTTCGTGTTGTGGAAAATCGTGCCCTACGGGTTTTGGGGAACGCGCGCCATT
The DNA here is from genome assembly GCA_017460365.1 of Eggerthellaceae bacterium. Lineage (GTDB taxonomy): Bacteria > Actinomycetota > Coriobacteriia > Coriobacteriales > Eggerthellaceae > UBA9715. The sequence continues at coordinate 1,156 of JAFUBE010000573.1, read as the reverse complement.
TGGGTCGTTTGGGGGTTGGCCATAGCGTTGTTGCTGCTCACGGCTGTGATGGGCATCGCCGCGCTCGGAGCCCAGCGTTGGCTGGTGATCGGGCCGATCTCCCTTCAGCCATCCGAGTTCGCCAAGATCGCCATCGTGCTCATGGCTGCCTATCAGTTCTCGGGATTGCGCGCAGGTGCATCCGACATGCGCCAGTTCATCGTGTCGATTCTCGTTACGGTGGCCATTCCGACGTTCTTCCTGTATTCGACGCAATCCGACCTCGGCACCACGGCTATCATCGCCGTCGGCATCATCGCGGTCATGTGGTTTGGTGAAGTGCCCCTGCGCGTCATGCTCATCTTCCTTGGGGCGCTGCTCGTGTTCGCGGTTCTCGCGGTCGCCCTTTCGAGCTACCGCAGCGATCGCTTCCTGTTCTTGAACCCGTGGAACGATGGTGAAGGTGGCTACGGCAAAGGCTACCAGCTCGTGCATTCGTACTATGCGATCGCGGAAGGCGGCATCTTCGGCGTTGGGCTCGGCAATTCGCGCGAGAAGTACCTGTACCTGCCCGAATCCGAGACCGACTTCATCTTCTCGATCATATGCGAAGAACGCGGGCTCATCGGCGCCTTGATCGTAATCGTGGCGTTCCTCGTGCTTTTGTGGGCTGGCATGCGCATCGCGCGCGCCGCGCGCGACGACTTCGGCTCGATGGTCGCCGGCGCCATCACCATCATGCTCGTCTTCCAGGCGTTCCTGAACATCGGGTGTGCGATCGGCGTGTTTCCCACGACGGGCAAGCCGCTGCCGTTCATCTCGTCTGGCGGATCGTCGCTCATAGCCTCGTTCATGATGGTCGGTATCGTTCTGTCCGTTTCCGAAGACGGCGCCGCTTCTCGCGAAACGCCCGAACGCCGCCGCGAAAACCTGCGCGTGATTCGCGCGAAATGAACCATGGGCCATGGGCCGCTTCGCGTCAGGCCCGCAGCGGCGCCGCTACCCCACTTACTGCCAGACCCAAAGTGGGGTAATTCTCGTGATTGTTATATTCTTGATAATTACCCCACTTTGGGTCTGGCAGTAAGTGGGGTAGCGGCGCCGCTGCGGGCCTGACGCGAAGCGGCCCATCGAGAGAGAAGGAGATGCACATGCTGGCAGTGCTCACAGGCGGGGG
>JAFUBE010000572.1 GCA_017460365.1 Eggerthellaceae bacterium | reverse complement strand
TGCGACCGCTTCCTGGAGTACTGGAACTGCGTGTTCACCCAGTTCGACGGCCAGGAGGACGGGACGCTGGCGCCGCTGCCCACGAAGAACATCGATACGGGCATGGGCCTCGAGCGCATGGCCGCCATCATGCAGGGCGTCCAGTCGAACTACGAGACTGACGTGCTGCGCAGCCTGGTCGCCGTGGGTGAGAACCTGTCGCGCAAAAAGTACGACGGCAACATGATCCCCGGCGCGTTATCGCCCGAGCAGGCCAAGATCGACCTCAGCTTGCGCATTTGCGCCGACCACAGCCGCAGCGTCGCGTTCATGATCGCCGACGGCATCCTGCCGGGTAACGAAGGGCGGGGCTATGTGTTGCGCCGGCTGTTGCGCCGCGCGGTCATGCATGGCCATTCGCTCGGCATTGAGGGGCCGTTCCTCAACAGCTACTTCGCCCAGATCATCGAACTCATGGGCCATGTGTATCCCGAGATCGTCGATAACCGCGAGCTCGTGGACTCGGTCATCCTTTCAGAGGAGGAGCGCTTCGGGCGCACGCTGCGCACGGGCCAGGCGTACCTCGACGAGGCCGTCGAGGGCCTGGGTGCGGGCGATGTCCTTCCCGGCGATGTGGCGTTCAAGTTGCACGACACCTACGGTTTCCCCGTGGAAGTCACGCAGGAGATATGCGCCGACCGCGGTATCGATGTGGATATGGAGGGCTTCGAAGCCTGCATGGCCGAGCAGCGTGAGCGTGCTCGCGCCGCCACGAAGGACGACGCCGAGGCCGCTTGGTCGACCTATGGCAGCGCCGAGGCCGAAATTCTGAAAGAGGTCGGCGCCACGAACTTCGTCGGCTACGAGAAAACCGAGGCCAAGGCTCGCATCGTCGCGCTCGTGAAAGACGGACAGCGTGTCGCGTCGCTCGCGGAAGGCGAAGAGGGCGAAATCATCCTGAACACCACGCCGTTCTACGCCGAGATGGGCGGCGAGGTCGGCGATATCGGCACCATTGCCACGAACGATTCAGCTGCCGAGGTCGTGGATACGAAGGCTCCCGAAAAGGGGCTCACGTGCCATTACGTGAAGGTGACGAGCGGTCGCATGATTGAAGGCGAGCAGGTTGTCGCCACGGTCGATGCCGAGCGCCGCGCCCGCATCACGCGCAACCACACGGGCACGCATATCTTGCATGCTGCGCTGCGCGCCGTGCTGGGCGAGCACGTGAACCAAGCCGGCTCGTATGTTGGGCCCGATCGCCTGCGCTTCGACTTCACGCACTTCCAGGCGGTCACGCGTGACGAGATTCGCCAGATTGAAGACCTTGCAAACTGCGAGATCATGAAGGCGATTCCGCTGCACATTTACGAGACGTCGCTCGACGAGGCGCGCGCTTCGGGCGTGACGGCGCTGTTCGGCGAGAAGTACGGCGAAAAGGTGCGTGTCGTCGAGGCGAGCGAGTTCTCGCGCGAGCTCTGCGGCGGCTGCCATGTGGGCAACACGAGCGAAATCGGCTTCCTGAAGATTACGAG
>JAFUBE010000571.1 GCA_017460365.1 Eggerthellaceae bacterium | reverse complement strand
GGAAATCCCCCACTTTGGGTCTGGCAGTAAGTGGCGCAATTCCGCGAAAACTACCCCGGTTTGGGTCTGGCAGTAAGTGGGGCAGCGAGCGGGGCAGGTTATCGTTCGTCGATCGGTTTGTATTCGCGAGAGATGGTCGAGCGGAAGGTGGCCTTGTACGCGGGGCGGATGATGCGGCGGCCCGAGACGATTTCCTCGAAGCGATGCGCCGCCCAGCCGGCCATGCGGGCGCAGGCGAACAGCGGCGTGTACAGGTCCTCGGGGATGCCGAGCATGTTGTACACGAAGCCCGAATACATGTCGACGTTCGCGCACATGTCCTTGGTCGTGCCCTTCACGTCGCGCAGAACCTGCGGCGTGAGGCGCTCGATCGCCTCGAGAAGCCCCAGCTCGGCTTCGAATTCGGTGCCGGCGGCGAGATCCTGCGCGAAGCGCTTGCCGATCACCGCGCGCGGATCTGACTTCGTGTACACCGCGTGGCCCATGCCGTACACGAGCCCGGTGCCGTCGAACGCCTCGCCGCGCACGACCTTCTCGAGCCATGCCGCCACCTGGTCGTCGTCGGTCCAGTCGGCGATGTCGCGCTTCGCCTCGGCGTGCATCGCGCGGATCTGGTGGTTCGCCCCGCCGTGGCGGCGCCCCTTCAGCGAACCGATGGCCGCCGAATAGGTGGAATACGGATCGGTGTCCGCCGAGGTCAGCACGCGCGTCGTGAACGTGGAGTTGTTGCCGCCGCCGTGTTCGGCATGCATGCACAGCATGATGTCGAGCATACGCGCCTCTTCGGCCGTGAACTGGCGGTCGGGGCGCAGCATCGACAGAATCGTCTCGGCGGTCGACTGCCCGGGAACGAACGGATGCATGATCATCGAGCCACCCGCGAACCGCGCTTGCTTGGCGTAGTACGCGTGCACCATCATGCGCGGCAGGCGCGAAATCACGCTGAGCGCGGCGTGGATCTCGTGCTCGGGCGAGCGGTCCTCGGCGCGCTTGTCGTATTGGTACAGCAGCAGCACCGAACGCGCGAGCAGGTTCATCAGGTCGGGCGTCATGTCGCGCATCACGATGGACGCCGTGAAGCCGTCGGGAATCCAGCGCTGCGCGTCGATCACGCTGACGAACGTGTCGAGCTCGTCTTGCGTGGGAAGGTCGCCGAGCAGCAGCAGGTAGGCGATTTCCTCGTAGTTGAAGCGGCGCTCGGGGCCGCCTTTCACCAGGTCGTACAGCTCGTAGCCGCGGTAGAGCAGCGAACCTTCGTCGGCAACCTTCACGCCGTCGGACATGACGTAGCCGTGCACGTTCGAGATGTTGGTCGCGCCCGCAAGCACGCCGGTCCCATCGGCGTTGCGCAGACCGCGCTTCACATCGAGGCGCTGGTAGATCGCCGGATCGATCGAGTTGACACTCGTAAAGCGGTCGTACAGCTCGAATTGGCGCTCGTCGACTTCGGAGTTGAAATCAGGCATGGAACTATCTCCTTTTGTTGGTCGAAGCGCTTATATTAGCACAACCTTGCTACATGAGTGTTGCACGCCATGTCTCGCGCGACCGCAAACCGCAAAAACGCGCCGCTTCAGCCCGGGAGCCAAAGCGGCGCATGTACCGCAGACGAACCGATTTGCGAACGGCGGTTTACGAACGCACCGATTTGTTCGGATCGATGGTCATGCTCTGGAAGCGGTTCGCCATGACTTCGTCGTTGAAGTGTTCGGCGTAGAACTGCTCGATTCCCGGTTGAGGCACATGCCCCGCCTTGCGCGCGCCCCAATTGTCGAGCGCCTGCAGGGTCATGACGCCGTTCACCAGCATGAACGCGGCAACTACGAACGTCACGCTCGAACGCCACTTCCAGGGGATGAGGTTGAAGACCTTTAGGAACACCGGTAGCAGCAGCTTGATCCACACCGTGCCGAGAGCGCCGAACATCATGGCGAATTCCAGGCAGGTGCGACCGCCGAACAGGTCACCGAGGAACTTGTCGGAGTAATCCCACGCCTGGGCGCCGAGGCTACTTCCATGAACCAGCTGACGAAGTACTCGAAACCACCGCCGATGATGGTGCAGACGACGAAGACGAATATGATGTTGCGGTCCTTGAAGCGGTTGAGCGCGATGGTCATAAGCACGGCTCCAACGCCGTAGATGGGCGAGAAGGGCCCCCACAGCAATCCGGCGCGGTCTTGGTACACGCCGGGATCGACGACGACCATGTGCCAGATGATCTCGACGATGAGTCCGATGATGCTGCCCACCATGAACGTCCAGAACAGGTTGAAGAAGTCGAGGCGAATGTAGCCTTCGCCGGGATCGGCGAGCCCGAGCGTTCCCTGCTTTGCATGAACTTCCGTATCGAGTTTGCGAAGGCCCCTTTCCAAGTTCGACTCGTTTACGAGTGAGGGGTTGAGGTACGTCGACAGCGCGACCTGCACCACGATCTGGAAGACGTTGAACAGCAGCAGGGGCCCAATGCCGTAGAGCATGAACTCGCACACCAGCGTGATAACGGTCACGGCGATGTTCACGTTGATGAGCGCGCTCGCGGCCCCTCGCTTCCCCTTGATGAGGCGTAAGCCCACGAGCAACGAGAGCACCGTGGAGACGAACGAGCCGATCGCCGCTATGGCGATGACCAACGCGGTGGTGGCGGTTATCTGGCCGAGCGTTTCCTCCAGGAAACCGCTGTGCATCATGGGCAGCAAAGCCGTGATGCCCGAAGCTATGCCAAGGGCGCCCGAGATGATGAGGAAGACGCTCAGGACGCGTAGCGGCATGGGAAGCTCCGAGAAAGCCAGCCCCTTCATGCGGTCTTTCACGATGTCCATGATCTCGGAGCGCTCTTTGGTGGTGAGCGGCTGCGTCTCGCTGCGTTCGCGCGCCGCTGCGAGAATGGTTTCAACGCCCTTCTCGTCGAGCGACCCGCCGGCCACAACGTCGCGGGTTACTTCAAAAATGTCCTTTTCTGCCATGCGTACGTCCAATCTAGTCGCGTTGAGCAAGTTTCCGAGCCGTCGCGCCCTCTGTTGAGGTCGCCGACAACATCGAAGCAACAAACAAATAGGTGCTTCGTTTGCACCTAAGCAGTGCATTGTAACAGTCGCAGCCACCCAACGCTAGCGCGAACCCGATCCTAGCTAAGCGCTGAAGTGGGGGCAGCTCAAATCAGCGTTTAGCAAGGCGAACCGCCTCTATTCCAATTGCATCGAGGACCCATGCGGCGGGCCGCTTAACTTATAATTCATCAAAGCAGCATGTGCGCTCTGGCAGGGTGCATTTTACCGAAAGGCACCGACATGACAACGATTAAGATCACAAGCAACCCGTATGACAACACCATCGAGTACGCAAAGCGCTCGGATGCCGCGGCGGCGTGGGAGGAAATAGCAACCGATCTGCTATACACGGGCAAGCTCGTAACCAGCTATTTCGCTACAGGATTCTTCCCGTTCAAAGCGGATGAGATCGTCGAGGAACTCGTCGAGGAATACGGCAGTGGAGCGGAAGCGCTCGAACTGGTATTCGAGGGCTCAGATGACGAGTACGCCAGCCTCGAGGCAGCGTGTTCCGAAGAGCGCGTCGCAGACAAGGTGGCGCTTTCCCGCGCGCAGCGGTACCTCCTGAACGCGCGGGAGGTCATAAAGGACGTCGTGAATACGTTCGCCGAGCTCGACCCGCTTATCCGCGAGAGCACGGAAGACAAAGACCGGGCGCAGGAAGACCTCGGTCGGATTTCAGAGGCATCGAGCAATATCGTGCCGATCTGCGTTCTCGGAAACTACAGCTCGGGAAAATCGACGTTCATCAACGCGCTCATAGGAGCCGAGTACCTGCCGAGCGCCGCAATGCCGCTGACGGCCAAGGCGTACAAGATCACGAGGAAGCTGCAGAGGAACGGCGCTTCGATTAGGTTCACCCTCGATGGCATACGACAAGTCGAGCTCGAGTTCGACCATGCGAGTTTTTCGCAAAGCGGGCTCATGCAAGGCGAGCCCCTGCTTGAAAAGCTGCAAATGCAATTGGCGTCGTGCAAAACAGACGAGCTCGTCGAGCATGTGAACCGCGCCATCATGGTCGTAAACGAATTCGAGAAGGACACGGACGAGCAGCGAATCTCCGATATGGTCGAAGTGGATGTTCCCTTCAACGAAGAGGGGCTGCTCGGACGCTCTGATAACGATTACGTGATTTTCGACACTCCGGGTTCGAATTCCGTAATGTACAAGAATCACCTCGACGTACTGAAGAGGGCGCTCGAGGGCATGTCCAACGGCATCCCCGTTTTCGTTTCCGTTTACGACCAACTCGACTCCGACGACGCCGGCGACCTTTCCGAGCAGATAAGGAACATGAAGGGGCTCGATAGCCGCTTCACCATGATCGTCGTCAGCAAGGCCGACCAGGCAAGCCTGCCCGAAGGCGACTTTTCCGAGCGCGATGTCGAGGAATTGAAGCGCCAGGCGGTTGTCGATCGTCTGTACTCGAATGGCTTGTACTTCGTTTCGTCGCTGATGGGACTCGGGGCTAAGAATGGCGGTGAGTTCCTCGATTCCAGTCTGCGCAGGCCTTATGTCCAGCAGTGTAGCGCCTACTCTGACTCCCAAGATGAGTTCTACACGCGGCTCTATCGTTACAACATCATGCCCGGCCAGATGAAACGCGAAGCTATCGCGGAATCCGAGTCGCTCGACGACCTGGTTCTCGCCAATAGCGGCCTGCATTGCGTCGAGTACGAGATCGAGAACTTTTCGGACAAGTACGCGGCCTACAACAAGTGCCGCCAAATGGAGCAAGCGCTCGAGAACGCCTACCTGCGCGCGACGCGCGACACCGAAGCCGAGATCGATAGCCGCGAACGAACGCGCGACATGCTCGGGGAGAAGCTCGACGACGATACCAGCAAGCTCGTGCTCGACGTAAACGCCGCGGGAAAGCAGCTGCGCAACGAGGCGAACCGCGGATATCCGCTCTACATGGAACGGCCGGTTGCAGACCATCGCTCGCACAAAACGCGAGCTCAGCTCAGAGAGGTTGAAGCGAAGATCAGCGAGGTGCAGAAGCTGGCCATGAGCCTCGTCGACGAACAAGAGGATGTTGCGGAGGCATGGGACGGCTTGTTCAGGGGCCTAAAGCGTAACTTCGGGAGCATCGTGGAGAACATGGACGCGTCTTCTGTCGCCACGGCCAAAGACGATTTCGTGCGCGCATTCAAGAGCGTGCGCAAGGAGCAAGCCGAGGTCTTCGACGCGAGGGCGAAAGTCGCGCGCGCGACCGTCGACGAGATGCTGCGAGTCGCCAATGGTCGGGTGCGAGATGACATCAGGAACGCGACGGAGACCCTCGACAACGCCTCCCAGCAGTACTGGCGGCTGCGGTCTGACGAGTTGAAAGAGGCGTTTTCGCGCATAATAGCCGGCGCATCGGTGCTGCCCGAGCAGACGAGAGCCCGCATCGGCGAACAAATCGTGCGCTTCAGCCCTTTGGAATTCGAGACCGATATCGTCTTCTCGAAAGACGAGTTCGTGCTGCGACCGCTCGACCTCGTCGTGAAGGGCAGGCTCGCGCGCGCCTACAACCAAGCTGTCAACGATGCCGTCTCAGCCATCGCCGACACGCTCCACGTCCAGCATCAAGCCTCGTTCTCGCAATGGGCCGACGCCCTCGAGGAGATGATCGTGAGCGATATCACGGAGCTTAGCCCGGCATTGCGCGAGCAAGTGGGCCTCATCGCGAACCATAACGCCCGTATCGCCGCACTGCGGCAGCGGCAGGCGAAGCTCCATGCGCTCGTCTCGCAGGTGCAGGCAAAGATCGACTGGAAAACCACGGCAGAGGTGGAGGCGTAACATGGGGTTGCGAAACAAGCTCGTGAAAGGCGCGGAAAAGGCAGGCGACGCGGTAGCGAAGCTCTCGAAGCTCAGCCCCGCCCAGCTCGAAGAGGTGCAGTCGAAACGCGACGGGTACCTTGCCGAGATGGCCAAGGATGACCCTTCCTCCGAAGACAACCTCGAGTTGGCAGCGAGGCTTCTCGCGGCGAACAGCGTCGAGGTGTTCAACTCATACCTGCCCCAGCTCGCCGACCTTTACGTGCCCATCGACAGCCGGATCGAATACGGCAAAACCGAAGCGCACCCCGATGCGGGAACGTTCGACGCTTACCGCAACATCAGGTTCTACGAGATCTCGAAATGGGTGACCGACCGCAAGGAGAGCAACCTCGAAAAGCTCGTGAACGTCTACGACGTCCTGAAGAACGAGACATGCAACATCGCCCTCGTGTTCCATCGCGCCCAGGATCGAGTCGACGCCTACATAGCCGTAACCAACACGCGCAACGACGACGACAACAACGCGGCGAACGACTTCAGCCGCAGGCTCTCCGACGCGGTGCGCGGGAATTTCCCCGGATCGAAGCTCGGAGAGGTGGGGCACGGCCGCATCCCCTGCCTCGACGACGCGCGCCCCTATTCGGTTGCCTGCGCGTCGAACATCCCCGCAGAGAAATCGGAACGCTTCGAGGCTCAGACCGTCGAGAAGCTGCTCGACGGCATCGTGCCGCGCTCTACCGGCGAAGAGTACACGCTCATCTTGCTGGCCACCCCGATTCTCGACGTCGAGAACCGCAAACTTCACCTGGGAGACTATTATTCGGGGCTCGCGCCCTACGCCCAATGGCAGACCAACTTCACCTACACCGAGGCCGACGCGACCGGCTCGATGGCGACGTTCGGCGTGAACGTGGGGGCGAGCGCCGGCATCCAAAACGGCCAGACGCGCGGCGACGCGATCTCGCATGGCGATACGCAAAACGAGAGCCACACCGACACGGAGATGGAAAACGAGGGCGTAACCGACACCGAGACGCACGCCGAATCCGAGAACATCACGCATTCCGAGGCGAATGGGACATCGCATACCGACAATAGGAGCATTACTGTTGAAGAAGGCCGGGAAGCGGGAGTCAACGCGAGCGTTGGCGTACCCGGCGTGTTCTCAATCGGCGCGAACGGCTCTGTGTCATTTTCGGTGAGCGGAACCATGGGCTCGTCCGACACGGTGTCCAAGACCATAACCGAAGCCCTCTCGCGCGGCAAATCCGATGCCGTGTCGAAGGCGCTCTCCAGATCAACCGGGCGCTCGATAGCCCAGACGCTCGGGCGCGCCGTCTCCGACACGGTCTCGAAAACCGCCGGCGTCTTCTCGAGCACGAGCCTGGGCGCCAACGTCGGCGCCAACTTCGCGCGCTCGTCGACGACCAACGTCGCCATCGGCATGAACGAGGGCATCACGCAATCTTTCACGAACTTCAACGTGAAGCACGCGCTCGACCTGCTTGAAGAGCAGATGCGCCGCATGGAGGAAAGCGCAGCTCTCGGCATGTGGGAGTTCGCGGCCTACGTGCTCTGCGAAGATGCGAACACGGCCAACAACGTTGCGCACACGTACCTCGCGCTCACGCAGGGCGAGAAGTCGTACATGTCCCAATCCGCCGTGAACGTATGGCGTGGCAACACCGTTCGAGCCGACGAGCGCGACACCGCGCGCGAGATATGCTCCTATCTCCGTGACCTGCGCCATCCCGCTTTCGGGCTGAGCCCGACCGTCACCACCGCCGAACCGTACTTCAACGTATACCCGCCGGTGGTCACGGCGACGACGAACCTCACCGGCAAGGAGCTCGCCTTGGCCCTGAACTTCCCGAAGCGATCGCTTCCGGGGCTTCCGGTCATCAGGTGCGCAGAATTCGGACGTAGCATCGTCACCTACGACCCGCCCCGCAAGCATGAGCGTCACCTACCGATCGGCCGCGTCTTCCACATGCACGCGGAGGAACCCGTCGACGTGTGGCTCACGAAAAACTCGCTGGCCTCGCACACGTTCGTCACCGGCAGCACGGGGGCCGGCAAGACCAACACGGTATGCAAGATCATCGCCGAGGCGACGCGAGCCGGAGCAGGCTTCCTCGTCGTGGAGCCTGCGAAAGGCGAGTACAAGGACCTCATCGGCAGCAACGAGGGAGTGCAGGTTTTCGGCACCAACCCCAACATGGCCCCGCTTTTGCACCTCAACCCGTTCAGCTTTCCACAGGGCGTCCACGTGCTCGAGCATCTCGACCGGCTCGTCGAGGTCTTCAACGTATGCTGGCCGATGTACGCGGCCATGCCTGCTGTCTTGAAAGGCGCCCTCGAGCGATCTTACGCCGACTGCGGCTGGGACCTCGTCGAATCGGAAAACCCGTACGGCGCCGACTTGTGGCCGACGTTCGACGACGTCGCGCGCAATGTGCGCACGTTAATCGACAGCAGCGAATACGACGCGGAAAACAAGGGTGCTTATAAAGGCTCCCTGCTCACGCGCATCGAATCGCTTACGAACGGCATTAACGGGCTCATCTTCTCGGGTGAGGAAATCCCGGCGAGCATCCTGTTCGACGGCAGGGCGATCGCCGATCTCAGCCGCGTGGGCTCAAGCGAGACGAAATCGCTCATCATGGGCGTGCTCGTGCTGAAGCTGCAGGAACATCGCATGGCGACGTCTGCTGGCCCCAATTCCGAGTTGCGCCACCTCACGGTGCTCGAGGAAGCGCACAACCTCCTGAAACGCACCTCGACCGAGCAGCCCGTCGAGGGCGGCAACCTACTCGGCAAAAGCGTCGAGATGATCTCGAACTCCATCGCCGAGATGCGCACGTACGGCGAAGGCTTCGTAATTGCTGACCAAGCACCGGGGCTGCTCGATATGGCAGCGATACGCAACACGAACACGAAGGTGGTCATGAGACTGCCCGACCTCGCTGACCGCGAACTCGTGGGGCGGGCCGCTAACCTCGACGACGACCAGATTGCCGAGCTCGCTAGGCTCCCGCGGGGAGTGGCGGCTATCTACCAAAACGAATGGATCGCCCCGGTGCTCTGCAAAATCGACTGCTTCGAAAGCGCAGGTGGGCGGTTCGAATACGAACGGCCGGTGAAACAAAACGCGCGCGACGATCGCGGGCAAGCGGTTTGGATTGCCGAGCAGATAGGCGCAGGCGTCGCCTTCGACGAGGAAGCGCTCGTGCGCGACGTGCGCCCAAAGCTTCAAGCCTTGCACATCGACGCATCGATCCAAGTGGGCATCATGCGCCTACTCGCCAAACCGGCGGCTGAACCCAGGATGACCAAAATCGCGCCATTCATGGCCGCGCTTTTCCCCGACGTCCGCGCCGCGGTCGTCGAAGCGTACGAGGAGTCGAGCGAACCCCTCATGTGGACCGAGAGCGCGGAGCGCGCCTTGGCGGCGTCCGTCGGACGGCAGATTTCGGACGCGGTGAGTCGCGACATCATACAAGCCGTCGTGACCGACTACGTGCTCTGCGAGCTGAAGAGGCGCGATGTCCTTGAACGTTGGAGCGAGATAGGGGGTTTCCGGTGGTCGAGAAACTAAGACCGGCTGAATCGACCGGGGCAATGCGCGAGACGAAACAGAAAGCGCACGAGGGCTTCGACCCCGACAAGCGCATCGAGCCCGCGAAGAGCGATTCGAAAGCGCTCACGAGCAAGGCGCCTGAGCAAAGCTCCGAGCGCTTCGACCCCGACAAGCGCGTAGGGTCGCGTGAGGCAGCGGGCGAGGCATCGGGCCGCGAAGGCACGGGCGAAGCGGGCGGCTTCGACCCCGACAAGCGCGTAGGGTCGCGCGAGGCAGCCGAAACGCAGCGGCCCGCTGCAGGCGGCGAAACCGAAATCGCAAACGACACCGGCCGGGTACCCTCCGAAGTGCGCCAGAACGAGGCGGGCGAGAAAGCCCTGGCGGATTACAAGAACGACCTCGCCAGGGCCTCCGAGGTCCCCGATACCCTGGACACGTCTGGACTGGACTTCTCGAACTTTCGGGAAGCATCTTCCGACGAGGTTAAGGCGAAGCGCGAGGAGCTGACGCCGGCGCGCAAGAACGAGCTCAAGCGGGAATGGGAAGCGAAGCACGGAACACCGTGGCCCACGTATAAGAACGACATGGTAAACAACCGGGGCGAGGTGATTAGGAAAGCGGGGCAGGATTACGACATGCATCACACTACCCCGCTCAAGCTCGGCGGAGAAAACACCGTCGGCAACATCACCCCTCTCTCAGTCGACAAGCACACACAATCGATCGGCGGGTCCGAGCCGATACATGCAAAGGGCGGATCTTACAGTCGCCTTATAGCTGCAGTGAAAGGAGTCCAGGCATGAGCGATAACGCAATCGACCAAGCAGACGCAATCAAGCCCCGCTTCGAGATGGAAGACGTAGAAAGGGACGCAGCCGCCCATTGGCTTGACGAAGCTTTGAAGGCCATCGCCGACATCGAGCGCGCATATAACACTACCTTGCCTGACGAAATGAAGCTGCTCGTGTCGTACGCGCCCAAAGGCGCTTTCTTCGACGACTGGAGGTTGCTATCCGCGCGCGCCATCCTCGCGGCAGATGAAGAGCTGCAAGCCGATTTCAAAGCCGCTGGCCTCATTCCCCTATTCGACGTGTTCGACGGCGATTATATCGTCTACAGCACGTCCGAGAGGCGATGGTCGATGTACAGCGCAGTCGACGACGTTGCCTTCAATGAAGTCGATGACCTGCGTACTCTTCTTGTATCAGAGTGAATAAACCGGAAGGCACCTAACTGGAGCGATTGCCGCATGCCGCAATCGCTCTTGGCAGGAATTTTCCACCTCATCGGTTCGAATCCTCGCTAGCCGCCTGGACACGGAACGGCCCCGCAGTTGCGAGGCCGGTGCATTCGTGGCGCGCCCTGTAGGATTCGAACCTACGACGCCCTGATTTGTAGGTGGGGAGCTGCGTGGCACGGCATGTCTTCCCATCTAACGAATTGCCTGTTCGCGTCCTGAATCGTAGCATCTGGCATCATCGTGTGCAACCGCATGGCGTGAAGCGATTTGCCCATAATTCGCCCATGACCAAATCGCTCATAATTCGAGAGCGTCATGTTACACGTACGCCGCGAGCGCCTGCTCGGTCACGCGGTTCAGGGAGGTGTGATCGAGCTCGGCGCGGATGGCCGCCTTGCGGTGCAGCTCGGGCGACACGCGCACGTTGAACGCGCCCTTGTAGGGCTTCTCGGGCTCGGTGCCCTCAGCCGCGCAGTCGGCCAGGTACTCGTCGACGGCCCCGTGGAAGGCATCGACGATCGGCGCGTCCGAATCGTCGAACAGGATGGTCGAGCGTATTCCCTCGAGCTTCCCGTACAGGCAGTCGTCCTCGGCGCTGTACCTCACGAACGTGATGTAACCCCGATACTCGAGCACGTTAGTCGCCATTTCCCGACCTCCTCATCACCAGCGCCGCCAACTCGGCCACGACGTAGCCCTTGAGCACGTCGTCGGGGTGCGGGCGGTGCATCCGAAACTGCTCGCCGTCGTCGTGCTGAAACCTGACGCGCGACCCGCCGGTCTTGCCACCCCTGACCTCGCGGAACCCGAGATGCGCGAGAACTGCGACCGCCTCGCGGTACGTGAAGTCGCTCGGCAGTTCCATCAGCCTCGCGAGGGCCTTGTCGTGCTTGTTCATGCGGCTCCTTCTTTGTAACTAAATCTGGTAGCATTATACACTAAGAGCATGAAACCGTAATCTCATAATGAGCGTGACGTGGCAGGATAAAAGCACTGGCAACCCCATCTCTCTCGAAGCGCCGCCCGCGTCGGACTCCGCCGGTGATGGCGTCATGCGGTCTCATCGGTAACCTGATGGAGAAACGGAGTTCGACTGAAGGCCAAGAGCCGTCTTCCGAAACCCGATTTGCCCATAAAACACGACAGAAAAGGAAAAGGCCAGGGCATACAAGCCGCTGACCTGGTGTTTGCTGGCGCGCCCTGTAGGATTCGAACCTACGACGCCCTGATTCGTAGTCAGGTCCTCTATCCAGCTGAGGTAAGGGCGCTTTTGAACAGCTTGAATATTAAAGCATTTGGCGCGAACCGTGTCAATGTCCGGTTTTTGCAAATCACGGAATGTTCACGCAATTGGCGGCAGAAACGATCAGGTGTGACACTTCCCGTCAGACACGATCTGTCATTTTTCGGGTGGTGCTTGCTTTGCCGCTTGCCGTCCTCGAAAAATG
>JAFUBE010000062.1 GCA_017460365.1 Eggerthellaceae bacterium | reverse complement strand
TCCAGCCGGACTCGTTCGCCTCGGTGTAGTACGGGAAGTCCCATCCTATCCACACGCCCGGCGCGTCGGTAACCTCGGCGTAGCCGGAAAGGTCCACCGACAGCTCGCCGTTCGAGAGCGCCAGCGGAGACACGGGCGTGAACGTCGTGCCATCGGCGCCCGCAGGACCTGTTGCGCCAGTCGCGCCTGTCGGCCCCTGCGGTCCAACCAAATCGGCTGATGAGGTTCCCGATGCACTCGTCACAGAAAGAACCGTGCCGTTCCACGAGTGCGTGCAGCTCACGCCGTCGCTGCCAGCCGCTCCTGTGGCACCCGTTTCGCCCTTGGGTCCGGTCTCTCCCTGGATTCCCTGCGGTCCCTGGGAACCGGTCGCTCCCGTTTCGCCTTTCGGTCCCTGGGGACCCGTAGCACCGGTCGCTCCCGTCTCGCCGGTTTCGCCCTTCGGACCTTGCGGGCCAGTGGCACCCGTGTCTCCCTTATCGCCCTTGGAGCCGGTCTCACCTTGAATTCCCTGCGGGCCTCGTTCTCCTGTGTCGCCCTTGTCACCCTTCGGACCCTGCGCACCGGTATCGCCCTTGTCTCCCTTCGCGCCCTTGGCAATGTCGGCAGTCGTGGTGCCGTTCTTGTCGGTGATGGTGATCGTCGCGCCGCCGGCCGTCTGCGTGACGGTCGCAATAGGCGAGAACCCGTCGACGCCGTCAGCCCCGTCGAAGTCGCCTCGCTGCGCCGCAGCCTGCAGGTCGGAGACGGCCTGGTTCGCGGCATCGGCGGCGTCGTTGGCCGCGTCGGCAGCCTCGGTGGAAATATCGGCCGCGCTCTCATATGCCGCGATGGCCTGCACGAACAGAGTGAAGCCGTCTTCTGGCTCAAGTCCATCGACGAGAACCTTCTCCACCCGTATCAGGAAGTTACGTGTGGATATGTAGCGGTCATCGCCAAGCGACAGCATGATGCTCGCATCCACGACGCCTGCCGCCTGGCACATCGCTGCTGGGTAGAAAGCTTTGAACGTGCCGACGGTGGCATCTACCGCATCGAACTCGGTCGTGCCCCGCTTGCCGGTCTGCCGATGTGTCCACACTAGATAGGCGGTAGCTCCGGCCAGGTTAGCCGCAGCTCCCGCCTCCCGCACGGAGAGCGCGATCCCACGCCCCTCGGCGTCCATGGGAGAGGCCACGAGTATGTCGGATACGACCTGGTCTGCCAGGTTCCATGTCAGTTGGTGGAGTCCGTAGTTGTCGAGCATGCGAGCCACGCTTTCGCCGTCGTTGCCATCGGCGACAATGGTACGGTCATGTCACATATTCGAGGAGGCGCCATGCCGCGTGGTTCTGCGATAATGGTCTGACCGCGAGAGAAGGGATGCAGGATGAAGATCGTAGCAGTCAACGGGAGCCCCAGGCCCAACCACAACACGGCCGAATTGCTCGAAGGCGCCATCGAGGGCGCGAGGTCGAAAGGCGCCCAGGTCGAGCGCATCGACCTGTACAAGGTCGACTTCAAGGGCTGCAGGGGGTGCTTCGCCTGCAAGCGCAAGGGCGGCAAGTCCCTGCACAAGTGCGGAATCAAGGACGGCCTGACGCCAATTCTTGAAGCTATCGCCCAAGCGGACGCGCTAATCGTCGGCTCGCCCATCTACTTCTCCGACGTCACTGGAGAGACGCGCTCTTTCCTGGAGCGGCTGCTGTTCCAGTACCTGCCCTACGACCCGGAGGTCGAGGACCACACCTACTTCCCGCGCGAGCTCAAGGTCGGGATGCTGTACTCGATGGGCATCCCGGCGGACCCCATCGACGAGCGCCTGGCGCCCATGGAGCGATTCCTGGGCCAGGTCTTCCGCATGCAGGTGAAATCGCTCAAGAGCCAGGGGTGCTACCCGTTCGTCGACAGCTGGGAGAAGTACGAGTGCAGCCCTATGATTGCCGACATGCTCGCCGCCCACGAGGAGGGCTTCGGCGCGCAGGTGAAGGCCGCGTTCGAGCTAGGGGCCTCGTTATCCGAGGGCTAGAAGTCGAGCTCGGATAGCTCATCCAAGTCGTCAATCGCCTCGGTGACGGTGGACTCCACCACCTGCACCGAAGTCGCAATGCTCAGGTTTCCGTCGATGCCGGCGACATCGTCCTGCAGGGCCGCAACGTTGGCGGCTAGCGTTGCCGTCTGTGCGTAATCGACGGGCTTCACCGTGCCGATGGTCACGCGACATATGACCGCGTCCCCGAATGTGCGCATGCGCTTCACAACTCGCGCCTTCAAACGCCATTCCGGTGTGCGAGACGAATCGATCACAGCTACCTCGTCACCCAAGTCGCACTCGCCGCCATCCAGGGCCGCCACGTCAATCTCGTACGAGACCTTCGGCTGCACCGCGTCCAGCAAAGCCCTCCTTGTCAGCACCAGAAGCTTCGCGGGGTCATCGCAATCCGAGAAGGTCACCTGCCCGAACGAATGCACCTTGGCTGTCCTGTCAGCGTTCCAGCGCCCCCACACGAGCCGCGCTGATTCGTCGCCGACCCAGTTGACGCTGCCGTTCACGGAGCCGAAGGTCAGTTTCTTGCGATATCCGCCCGTGTAGCGCCCGTCCTCGTCGGTCAGGGGAAGACCTGCGCCGAACCCGTAAAGCGCCGTGTAAACATCCTGCTCGAGTACCGTGCGGGTGCAACCGGCCATGTTCTTGCCGTAGGTGAAGCGCAAACCTTTCCAACTGCCAAGCTGCGTCCTGAAGCGAATCGAACGAGAAGATACGCGCCCGTCCGCAACGGCAATCACGGGATCCACCTCGCCGCCCCACACCTCGGCGATGCGCCTGAGCGCCCAAAGCGCGTTCACGTGGTAAAGGACGCATCCAGCGGTCCCGGTCACGTCGCAAGACGCCACGGACCACCTGGTGGGCGCCAGAGCGATTGCCAGCGCCTGCGAGGCCGTGCGCGATACGAGATGCTGCTCCTCAATGAAGTCGTCCAGCAGCTCGCAAAGCGACGATTCTGCGTACACGCTGCAAAGCCCTTCGAGCGGCTCATCGGTGCGCACCACGACGTGCTCACGCCAGATCTCACCGTCTCGCCAGAGCAACCGGTCTCCCTTCGTCGGAACCTCTCGGCACATGAACTCGATGGTGTCCTCGCCGTTCAGCTCCTCGGTGTGCGCCAGCTCGCCGACGACGGGAAGGACACCGATGCGGTCGTCGAACCGGTCGAAATGGTAGAGAACCGGAACAGCTCCTGCCATCATAGCCACCTCTCGTGAAAGTGTGCCGTATGGGACGAGCATCCCGAGAACGCCAGCGTCACGTTGCCTGGAGCCATCGAGAAGAAGTCGCTCGCAAGCGTAACGTCGGCACGCGCGCCGACGCCACCAATGGCCACGCTCTCAGTCGCGCAGTCGATAACAACCGGCTCGCCGCCGGTAAACGCACGCTCGACGCGGACGAACTTTCCGCCATAGCCGACCTGCACGGCAGAGCCAGCGGAAGCGACCAGCGAGAACTCAGGCCACGTGGGCCAAGTGCCGCCGACATCGAAGCTCTCCGTGCGCTCCACGCGCTCAAGCCCATAGGCGACCGGATCGAACAGCGTGAACCCCACCTCGCCATGCCCGTCCTCGAACAGCGAAGACCAGGCGCCCGCATCGGTGCAGACGACGTTGCGGTACTCCCATTCGGGCTCGTCGGGAAGCCGAAGCGTTCCTCCGTTAGTGGAGTAAAGCACCGAATAGACCCGATGCCGCAAGTCCGCCATGCGGTTCACGTCCGCCTTGAACCCCGCATCCATGAACAACCGCACCCGCACGGTCCTCGGCGGTATCCGCCCGGATACGAGCAGGGCCCCGGCGCGTCCAGGAACTATCATCGCATCGGTAACGATGGGAAGCGCGGCCCTCTCGACGACTTCGGCGCTGCACACGTCGCACAGGTCGACTCCGTTGTAGACTATCGACCTCATACGTTCCCCCTCGCTCGCCCGTAGGCGATCGCCCGGCGATGAGATGCAAGGCTGAGCTCGTCTATCCCGATTGCTTGAGCGGGAGGCAGCTTCTCAGAGGAAGGTGGTGAGGCTGGTGTTTTCTGTTCGCGCGAACGCTCAAGCTGCGTCCTATCGTCTTTCCTCCCGCTCACAGCTCCCTCACCACCGTGCATGCCACCTCGAAGGTCCAGACGAACCTCCCGCTCGAATCCCGCTCCTTGAACGAAGGCGCAGAAGTGTCCACGCCAATAATCCGCCAGGGCCACATCTCCGCATAAGGCTCCCATGCCCCGGACCGCACGGCCCGCTCGCAGGCCCCGGCGACAGCCTCCGCATCAGCCGAAACCTCCCGCACGACCATAACTGTCACGGAAACAGTTCCGCGCTCCTCCTCGGCCATCCGCGATTCCCGCACGAATGCGCTCTCGGTCACAACGATGGGCTCCGAGCAGTCGAGCGCCGAAGGCAAAACTTTTGAGAAGTAACAAGAGAAGTGGCCATCTGCCAGGAGTTTCGCGACAGCGTCCGCGCAGCTCATCTCACCACCAGCTCCCAATGGTGAACGCGCCCGTTGAAGTCCTCGCATCGCTTCACCTCGGCAACGTAGTAGGAACACCCGCCGATGTCGATGCGCGACCCGGCAGGCACCTCGAATGCCCCGATGCTGTTCAGCGCGTCGATGTAAACCTTACCGCTCCCGGCATCAGCAGACCGATGCTCATCGACAACAGCCCTCTGCGTCCGAGCGAACCGCACGTGCGATACTGCAACGCCATCACAGAACCCGCCATGCCCGTCAGGCACCCGCACGACGGCGTCATCGTCCAGCAACCGCAATGGTATCGGCCTCTGCGACCTCATCAGCGAACCCCGCAGAACACGAGCGAGGTCCCGACGAGCTCCTTCAGCGCATCCCGCGTGGCAATCTCCTCGCCGGTGGTGCCTTCATCCTCGTAGTGGGTCACCTTGAAATCGCCCAATGCGAAACCGCCGACCTGTCCCTCGCCGAACTCCGCGAACGCGTCACAAGCAGCGCAGATCGCCCGCTTGAACGCCGTCGCCTCGCACCTGCAAGGCGTCTTTCCGTCGCAGAGCCAAGCCACGTGCCGCTCAGCAGCTGGCAGCACAAGCCCGAAGGCGGCCTCCGAAAGACCGCCCCCGTACGTATCGCTGTAGAACTGGTATGTCACCGCAGCGGCCACGAAGCCCCTTAGGAGGTCGAAGCCGACACGTACACGCCGTCCAGCTTGTTCTCAAACACCGAGCAGATCGCGTAGCGACGGTACTTCAGCATGTACGAATCCAGTGATTCCAACTCGTCGGGTGAGAACACGCGCGACGCCACGTGCTTCGCGTACTTGATGATGGCCGCCGTCTCCACGACCATGCAGTTCACCTCGCAGCCCGGCGTTGTGGTCACCTCGTAGTAAGTGCCCCCGTTCGCCTTCACCGGGCTCGCGACCTCGGTGTCCACTTACGGGCTCGCCGAC
>JAFUBE010000570.1 GCA_017460365.1 Eggerthellaceae bacterium | reverse complement strand
GGCCGTCAGTGGGGCAGTGTTCGGGGGTTGGCGGGCGGCGTCACACCCGCTCCCTTGCCATCGCGAAGGGCGATGCGCTTGGCGCGCGTGTTGGAATCGATGCGGTCGGCCACGGTTCGCTTCTGCGCGACTTTGGGCGCCTCGTCGAGGGCTACGTCGTGATAGTACCGGTCGAGCTCGATCGAGAAGCCTTCAGCGCTCATGCGGTCAACGCCGAGGCCGAACACCGTGTCTTGGATCGTGGCGTCGCTCGTCACGACGAGCACTTCGAAACCGTTCTCGCGCCCTTCGTGCGCCAGCTTCTCGATGACGAAATCCGCCGCGAACCCGGCTGGCGAGAACACGATGCGCACTCCCCCGACCGATTCGGGCTCGCCGGTTGATTCCACGTTGCCGCCTCCGTCGAAGACGACGGTGGCGCGCCACTCGCGGCCCGAGCCCGAGAAGTTCACGACGTCGTTGATCAGCATCTCCCGGGCGCGGTTGTACCAGTCGTGGTCGTAATCGGGGTTGGGCCCCGAAATGTTCTGGTAGCGGCTCCCCGACCTCAATACGTTGAAGCCGTCCACGATGAGCATGCGCTTACGGTTTTTCGGCATTTCCGGCCTTACCAGTTCTGGCGCAGCCACTCGTACATGCACGCCGTAGCCGCCTGCGCCACGTTAAGCGACTCGACCGAGCCCATCATGGGCAGCCTGCCTGCCATGTCGCAATGTTCCAGCACCAGGTTCGACACGCCATCGTGCTCGTTTCCGAGCACGAGGATAATCTTGCCCTTCAAGTTCACTTCCCACATCTGGTTCTCGGAATGCTCGGTCGCCGCGCATGCCCAGAAGCCGTCCTTTTTCAGGCGGTCGATCGTGTTGCCGATGTTGGCCGTCTGCGCGATGGGAAGGTGCGCCACCGCCCCCGCCGAACTCTTGTAGGTCGACGCTTCCACGCGCGCGCTTCGCTTGTTGGGAATGACCAGGCCGGACGCTCCCACCGACTCCGCCGAGCGGATGATGGCGCCGAGGTTTCCCGCATCGGTGATGTGATCGCATGCCACGACGAGCGCCCGGCCGTCATGTTCTTCGGCATACGCCTGAGCCGCTGCCACGATATCGCCCACGCCCACGTACGGGAACGGCCGCGCCTCCGCCATGACGCCCTGATGGCTGCCGCGTGCCGACTTCTGGTCGAGCTCGGCGCGCGGAACGTTGATCACCGGCAAGTCACGACGGCGCGCCTTGCGCAGGATGTCTTCGATCATCGGCTCGCGTTTCGCGTTGTCGGCGAGCAGGATCTTCTTCAACGGCACATCGGTGCGCAGCGCTTCGATCACCGCGCGCTTGCCTTCTACGTAATCTGCCATGTGCAGCTACCTTCAACCTTTCCTCATGAGCCATTTCGGGGGAACACGAGCGCCGCGACGACGAGCGTGAGCGCGAGCATGGCCGCGCCGCCCCAGAAGCTTACAGTGTAACCGACCGAGTCGATGACGGCGCCCCAGATGACGGCGCCCACGCCGATTCCCACATCGTTCGCAAGGCCGTACATCGCGCTCGCCGCACCGCGTCGCTCGATGGGCGCGCATTTCACCGCCACCGTGTTGAACAGCGGAAACGACAACCCCATGGAAAGGCCGAACAATGCGCCCGCGATATAGAACGGCACTTCCGCGCTCGTGAACGCAAGCAACGCAAAGCAGGCTATTCCACACGCAACGGGCACCGTCAGGAGGGCGAGCGGTGCCGTGCGGTCGATGAGCGTGCCGCCGAACAGGCGCACTGCGGTCATGGTGATTGCAGCGCAAACGAAAAACACACCGGGATTGGCAAGGCCGTTATCCACGCCGTACTTGCTCACATACGTGACGATGATCGCATAGCCAAGGCAGACGACCGCCATGGGAACGGCGCCGGGCAGCGCCCCTTTTTCGAACAGGTTAGACCAGGTGAAACGCGTACGTTCCCTACTCGTGCGCACATCGGTGCGGAAAGCCGCCGTTTCCGCGAGCCGCTCGGGATGCTTCTCGTAGCTGCTCGCAAGCGACAACGCGATGAGGCAAGCGGATAGCGCTGCCATGCCGGCGAACAACGATTCGTGCCACGAAAACGACATGAGCACGATGGCCAAACTCGGCCCGACGGCCATGCCGAGCGATTGCCCGAGCCCGAAATACCCGAGCGCTTCGCCCAACCGCTCAGCAGGCGCGATATCCGCCGCTGCAGTTGAACCGGCCGTCATGATCGCACCGAAACCGGCACCCTGCACAGCGCGAAACACCACTTGCAACTGAAGGTATGGCAACACGACCGCGCCGACCGTGCCGGCTAAGAGCAGCACTGCGCCAAGCGCCATGTACAGCCGGCGGGATCCGTCGTCGATCACGCGCCCGACGACGATACGCGCCATGGCGGCCGCAAGCGAGAACTCCAGCACAAGCGCGCCCGCAAACGCATTGGAACCCCCCGCATACGCAACGTAGATGGGAGTTCCGTTGTTAAGCCCTTGGCATGTTACGCACGAGAGCAGCGCGATGGCCAGAACGAGGACGAAATCGCCCGACCAGAGCCGTTGCTTCTTGTTTTCCACGAAACAACCCTACGACATGAGGCCATTCATCGCGTCGACCACGCCGTCGAGCGCCACGTCGGTCTTCTCGCCGGTCGCACGCACCTTGAACTCGACCTTGCCTTCGGCCAACCCGCGCTTGCCGACGACCACCTGGCACGGCCAGCCGATGAGGTCGGCATCGGCGAACTTCACGCCAGCGCGCTCCGAACGGTCGTCGAGCGCCACTTCGAAGCCCGCCACCGCCAGTTCCTCGGCGATCTTTTCCGCAGCAGGCGCGACCACGTCGTCGCCAACGGTGAGCGGCACGACGCACACGTGCGCCGGCGCGACCGCCATCGGCCAAGCGATGCCGTTTTCGTCGTGGTACTGCTCCACGATCGCCGCCATCGAACGCGTGACGCCCACGCCGTAGCAACCCATGACGAACGGCTTCTCCTTGCCGTCTTCGTCCATGAAGGTCGCACCCATCGACTCGGAATACTTCGTGCCGAGCTGGAAAACCTGCGACACTTCGATGCCGCGTGCGCCCTGCAGCTCCTTGCCGCATTTCGGGCAAGCGTCCCCGGGCTTCACCTGGCATAGGTCGGCCCATTCGTCGACCTGGAAGTCCTCGCCGTTGCGCGCGCCCACGTAGTGGAAACCCTCTTCGTTGGCCCCCACGGCCCACTGGGACACGTCCTTGAGGTTCCAGTCGGCGATCACGCGCACGCCATCGGGCAATCCGACCGGGCCCATCGAGCCCTTGAACAGCCCTGCAGCCACCATCTCTTCGTCGGAGAGCAAATCGAAACCGGGAACTGCGCGGTTTGCCTTGATGTCGTTGAGCTCGTGGTCGCCGGGCACGAAGAACACGACGATGTTCCCATCGGCGTCCTTGCCCGAAAGCGCTTTCATGCACGAGGTCTCCGGAATGTCGAGGAAACCTGCTAGCTCTTCAATCGTGTGGATGCCAGGAGTGGAAATCTTCTCCATGGCATCGCGCTCGTACTGCGTTACCGTGCAGTGGCACTCGCCGGCCTCCGCGTCAGCCGCATATCCGCACTCGCAATATACGATCTCCGCTTCCCCGGCGTCGGCGAGAGCCATGAACTCGGTTGTCACCTTGCCGCCGATCTGGCCCGAATCGGCCTCGACTGCGCGCCATTTCAAGCCCATGCGGTCGCACATGCTCGCATACGCCCCGCTCATGTCGTCGTAGGTTTCCTGCAACGACTCCTGGTTGGCGTGGAAGCTGTAGGCGTCTTTCATGATGAACTCGCGCGAACGCATGAGCCCGAAACGCGGGCGAATCTCGTCGCGGAACTTGATCTGCGTCTGGTACAGCGACACCGGCAAGTCCTTGTACGAGCGCAGCTCGTTGCGCACGAGCGCGGTGATGAGCTCCTCGTGGGTGGGCCCGAGGCAGAATTCGTTGCCATGGCGATCGATCACGCGCAAAAGCTCGGGGCCGTAGTCATCCCAGCGACCCGACTCGTGCCAGAGGTCGGCTGGCTGCACGAACGGCATGAGAATCTGCTGTGCGCCGATGTTGTCCATCTCTTCGTTCACGATGGCCTCGACCTT
>JAFUBE010000569.1 GCA_017460365.1 Eggerthellaceae bacterium | reverse complement strand
TCCAGGAAAGCAACAGGATCGTGAACAGCCTGGGCGGCTCGTTTCCTATTGAAGGGATGGGCGCCTCCCCTGAAGAGGAGGATGGGCAGTAGGGCGATTCGTTCGCGATGTCAACGTGCCGCCTGCGCTAATCGCGACAAACGACTACGACCTTTTTGCCAGCTCGACATCTCGTTTCCGGACGAGCGAGATGATGCTACGAGCGATATGGGGTACCAGAGCGTTCTCTATCACTTGGTGCATTGGCCATCCGAATTCGTCTAGGGGCTTTGCTATGCGTCCTTATCTTGACAATACGCGGATAGTCCTTAATATGTAATTATAAAAATTACAAGTTAGAGGGGAGACAGCCTTGCAAACCATGCCAGAGGCAATCAAAGCCAGGAGGAGTGTGCGCACGTTCGACGGCAATCCGCTTACTTCCGACGACTTCCATGCCATTGCGGATATCGTTGAAGATGCATGCAATCCTTTCGGGGTAGGGGTCGATTTCCGCGTCCTCGATGCGGCCTCCAACAATCTGAAAAGCCCGGCGATAGTCGGCGAGACGTGCTATGCGGCTGCGAAAGTGCACCGCGTCAAGAACTTTGAAATCGCTTTCGGATACGCTTTCGAGCGGTTCTGCCTGCAAGCTCAAGCGAAAGGCTTCGGAACCGTTATGCTCGCTGCCTCTCTCAACCGGGAAGCCTTCGAGCGCGCTATGGAGCTTTCGCCCGATGAGGTAATGCCTGTGGCGACTCCCATCGGGCGTGCTGCCGAGAAGCAATCCGTTCGCGAACGTGCCATGCGCCGTGCGCTCGGTGCCGATGGGCGGCTGCCATTCGACGAGCTTTTCTTCCGCGGCTCGTTCTACACACCGCTTGCGCCAGTGGATTCGGGCGCGCTCGAGCTGCTGCTTGAGGCTGTCCGGCTGGCGCCTTCGGCCGGCAACAAGCAGCCGTGGCGCGCCGTTGTAGCGGGCGACGATGCCAATACGGTCCACTTCTACGAAGCCCGGTCGATGAAAGACAGTCCCCTCGGCGACATCCAAAAGGTCGACGTTGGCATTGCCCTGGCCCATTTCGACCTGGTCGCACAGGAGTTGGGAATCTCCGTTGAGTTCGTGCAAAGCGACCCGGGTATCGCAGTGCCGGATAACGTAGCGTACATCATGAGCTGCAAGGTTGTGCGATGAAGGACGAGAAGCTACCCATGGCCATCCACATGCTGATCATGGTATCTGAATCCAAAGTGCCCCTTTCTTCCGAGCGCATAGCCGAAAGCGTGGGTACCAATGCCGCCCACATCCGCAAGCTTGCTGCCTCGCTCAAGCACGCGGGAATAATCGAAAGCAGGCAAGGGGCGGCGGGGTTCAAGCTTGCACAGCAGCCCCGCGACCTCAACTTGCTCGAAGTCTACCGCGCGGTCCACGACGGGGCGGACGTCGAGGCCTTCGACCTCCACCGTAACCCCAACGACGAGTGCATCGTCGGACGTCACATTCGTCCAGTACTCAGCGGGTTGTTCGCCGGTATCTCTCAGGCAGCGGCGCGTGAGCTCGAGAGCGTCACGCTTGCCGACTGTATTTCAACGCTTGCG
>JAFUBE010000568.1 GCA_017460365.1 Eggerthellaceae bacterium | reverse complement strand
TGTCGGGCTTGATGTCCAGATGCAGCACGCCGGCCTTGTGCGCCACCATGAGGGCACCCGCCACGGCGTCGAACACGGCCGTGACCATATCGAGCGTCAGCACGTCGGGATAGTCGGTCAACAGGCGCGTGAGCGTGATTCCCTCGACATACTCCATGATCAGATAGGCCACGCGGTCGCGTATCTCGAAATCGTACACGGTGACGATGCGCGGGTCTTGTAGCATGGCGGCCGTGCGCGCCTCATCGAGTCCCGGCAAATGCGAAAGCGACGTCACCTGATCAGGCTCATCGAATTCATCGGAAGCGTAACCATAGGGTCGCGAATCGCCGTAAGAGCCTTCCGCCAAGTACTCGTTCCACGGCTGAACGCCATGCCAGCGATCTGCCGTGGGGCTTGGAGACACCGCCTGCGCACCGGGTAAATTCGCGCGATAGGCGTCGAGCTCGGTCAACTTGATGGTCTTGATGGCGACTTTGCGTTGAATACGCGGGTCCCACGCGATTTGCACCGTGCCGAAACCGCCGGCACCGGCTGTGCCGATTGGCTCGTAACGATCGAGTATGAGACGGCTGCCCCGTGCCATAACGCCTTCCGTGCTGCAGATGAGGTCGATGTTGGAAGCGCTTTAACGGTGCATATGATAGCGCATTACAGGTCGAGCACCCGCACGCACTCGACCCCATTCTCCTCGCAGAGCCTTGCGAGCTTCTTGTCGGCCGTAAGCAGCGCGATGCCCTTGCGCCGCGCGAGGACGAAATACAGCAAGTCGTAAACCGAGTGGCCGAGGCGCACCGGTTAATGGCCCAAAGGAAATACCCCCTTGGGTCATTAACCGGCGCGCCCTTAGAGCCGTGTTCGAATATCCTTACTGCTGTTCACGCAACTTGCGGGTTGCGAAGACGGCGGCGACGAATGCCGCGATGCTGATGACGACCATGCTTCCTGCCGTCAGCGGGTCGCCCGTCGCAGCGAGCTTCGTCTGGCTGGTAGCCTTGGTGTTGGCCGGAGCCGCGCCCTTGTCGACCAAGCTGTAATCGGAGAACTGGTCGGACACGAAGGAAAGCCTTCCGGTGGCAGCATCGTATGTGGTATCGAGCTCGGTGATCGTCCCCTCATGGTTGCGTACCACGACATAATCGGAAGCCGTGTACACGCTCGTATCGAGCCCCATGGCGATGTTAAGTGGTGCCTCGGTCGTCGTAGCAGCCCGGCCGTTCACCTGGGCGTCGATGTCGAATGTCGCCACCGCACCGTCCACGGCAGAATCGACGGTCGTGTCATTGATGGCCAGGTCGATTTCGGTGTTGGCAACATCCCTGACAAGCGCCCTGCCGTCTTCGACCAGCATGTAGTTCGCAGAAGCCTCGTTAACGCTTTGCGCCGACGAATCGACCTGGGCTCTTGCGCCAATGGTCAGGTTGATGTTGTACGCATCGGCCTTGGCGGCTTCACCTGTTAGCTCCACGCCGATGACCACGAAGTTATCATAATCGGTATCATGAAGGCCGGTGTCGAACGTTTCGTATGTCGCGCCATTGACGACGGCTGTGGGAATGAAATAACGGTTGTCGATTGCAAACGAAAGCAACACATCGGGATGCTCTTCGTCGTTCGTTACGACAACCGTCTGGCCATTCTGCTGGAATTCCACATCGTTGCCATCGCCGGA
>JAFUBE010000567.1 GCA_017460365.1 Eggerthellaceae bacterium | reverse complement strand
GGCGCTTCCATCGAAGCGCCTTCCCGAGGAAATCCCCCACTGTGGGTCTGGCAGTAAGTGGCTCACCCCGCGGAGCCGCCCCGGTTCGGGCCTGGCGGGAAGCGCCGCGCATTGCCGATCGAAACTACGGCTGTACCAAAATCGCCTTGTTGCCGCAGGCTTCGTAGATGCTTGCAAACTGAGAAAGGTTGCGGCGCACGAGGCCTTCGAGCGAATCGGAAACGAGAACGTCGTCGCCGTCCACGCCGTAGATGACGACGCAGTGTTCGGGGCTGTACCATTGCAGCCCGCTTTGCTCTGCGCCATCGAACAACGGCTTCTCGAGCCCTTCGGTCGTCCATGCCACGACCGGGTACCCCAGCTTGGCTAACGCGAGGACACCGGAAAACGCGGTGCCGGTGAGATCGAAGGCCCGTGTGCCAACGTTGCGGCTTGAAGCCCATGCATTCGCTGCCGCAACCACTGTCGGCGGAAGACCGCCGCCGTTGCGCAATGGATCGCCCAGGTAATCAGTCGCCGCATTCGACCCGATCCGCAGGTGTTCGACGAAATCGCCAGGAGAAACCTCGACGCCTTCGGCGTTCATGGCAACGGCGAGCGCCACGAGCTCGCAGCCGCTCGGCAACACGGCCTTTTGATCGATGTAGCGCACGTTTGCCGCGAAATCATCGCCGGCATTCACGAGTGCTTCAGCCTGCGCCTGGGTGATCGGCGCACCATCGACCACGATGGTGCCTGGTTCAACGAGCGAACGAACTGAAACCGACGCTTCGTTCTGGCGCGCCAATTCCGCTCGTTGCTCGAACACGATTGCAGTCTTCACCTGCGAGAGCACGGGGGTGTGCGTTGCGGAAGAAGCGCCTTCAGCGGCAACGGCTTCCGTACTCGACGGGACCAAGACGACATACATCTCTAAAATGCCGGCGATAACCAACAACGAGAATACCGCACACAGCGGTATGGCAAGACGCTTCATAGACACGTTTAAACTCCTCAGCGACTTTGCAAATTAGCATGATTTGTCACGCTATAATACCACAGAGGTCATTGCCATTGAAGGGAGGTTCCGCGCATGATTTCGTACTTCAAGTCGGAAAACGGCCGTGTGCAGAAAATCGACAGCATGCGAGAAGGCTGTTGGATCGACATCGTGGAACCGACCGCCGAAGAGAGGCTGTGGCTCCAACAAGAACTCGAAATCGTGCCCGAGTTCGTGCGCTCCGCATTCGACGACGAAGAGACGGCTCACGTCGACTTCGACGACGATACCGGGCAGGTGCTGGTCATCGTCGACTGCCCGTTCGTCGAGGATGAAAGCGAAGTGGTCGACAAGTCGATCGTGCAGTACGACACCCACCCGCTTTCGTTCGTGTTCGTGCCAGAGCAGGAGTACTTCGTCACGCTGAGCTTGCGCCGCAACGAAACGATCAGCGATTTCGCCCACGGGCGCTACCGCGACGTCTACACGGGGCGCCGCACTCGTTTTCTGCTGCAGATGCTCCTTCGCGTGACCCAGCGCTACCTCGTGTGCCTGCGCTCGATCAACCGCCAGATCCGCGAGTACGAACGCACGCTGCGCCGCACGATGCGCAACAGCGAGCTCATGAAGATGCTCGGTTTGGAAAAGTCGCTGGTTTACTTCTCAACATCGCTGAAGGGCCTCGAGGCCACGGCTACGCGCATCGGCAACGGGCGCATCCTCGATTTGTACGAGGAAGATCACGAGCTGCTCGACGACGTCATGATCGAGGTGCGCCAGGCCATCGAGATGTGCTCGATTTCCACGAACATCCTGAACGGCATCACCGACACGTTCTCGAGCGTGATCTCGAACAACCTGAACATCACGATCCGCACGCTGACCATCATCACGCTGGTGCTGGCCATTCCCACCATCGTGTTCAGCTTCTACGGCATGAACGTGGAAGGGCTGCCGCTCATCATGTGGTGGTGGTTCCCCGTGGTGCTCTCCGCCGTGCTCTGCCTGGTCGCCGGCCTCCTGCTGCGATCGGGCCGCTTCCTGAAATAGCGCCAAACCTAGCCGCAGTGCGCGACAGCTCGCGTCCGACGTAACGTGTCACGCTATGCGCCAGGTCGGCCCGGCGAGAAGCGGGGCGCTAGTTGTTCACGCCGTGGTGACAGACCCAGGACGAGCGGTCGATGGCCTCGAAGGTGTAGCCGAGCGACTGGTAATGCTCGATTATGGCGGGCAGCGCATCCACGGTGGATTGCTTCGTGGCCGAATCGTGGCACAGCAGCATGATGTTCTCGTCGTCGACCGGCTCGGTACCGTAGCCGATGATTTCTTCGGTCGTGTGCTCGGAGCCATCGCCGACCGACAGGTTCCAATCGTAGTACTGGTAACCGCGCGCCTGCACGTCGCCGACGAGCTCGGACATGATTCCCGCGCAGTACTGCTCAGAGATCTCGTTCGATGAGCCGCCCGGAAAGCGAATGAAGCAGGGAACGTAGCCGATTTGGCCCTTCACGACCTCGCCAATAGCGTCCAGATCGGCGAAGAACGCGTCGGGCGACGAGTACACCTGGGCATAGTCGTGCGTGTAAGTATGCATGCCGATGGTGTGGCCGCGCCGGTATGCTTCGGCGATCATCGGGAAATAATCCTCGTTATGGCCGACCACGAAAAAGGTTGCCTTGCACCCGTACCGATCGAGGATGTCGAGCACTTGCTGGGTCTTTT
Organism: Eggerthellaceae bacterium; assembly: GCA_017460365.1. Classification (GTDB taxonomy): domain Bacteria; phylum Actinomycetota; class Coriobacteriia; order Coriobacteriales; family Eggerthellaceae; genus UBA9715. The sequence continues at coordinate 3,438 of JAFUBE010000567.1, read as the reverse complement.
CCGAGGGGCCGTCGTCGATCGTGAGGTACACGGTCTTCTTGCCGTTCGTCTTCATGTTCCAATCGGTGCGGTCGGGGTTCACCGCGAAATCGGCGTCGCGCCACGCAAGCGACGACGAATCGGCCGATGCAGGCGCTTTCGCTTCCGGCACGTTCTGCTGGCTCTGTGTCGCTTGCGCGGCTGCGTGCGGCTCGGCTGCTTGAGCGGAATCGACAGCGTTTTCATGAGTAGAATTCGAATGCAGCACGCTGAGCACGCCGCACACGATGGCGAACGTCACAATCGCCGCTATGCCAAACCCCGTGAGCAATGCACGCCGCTCGCGGGCGGCATCTGCTTTTGGACGACGATAATGAAAATCTGCTTCGTTTCTAGCCACGTTTTTTCCCGTTGTCGTTTACCAGGCGCCGTGCGGACACAGCACCTTCCACGCATCATGGTATAGCGAAACCGCGAATTTGTCAGCGAGAAGTTCTTCGCCATCAACTTGACACGGAGGACGTTTGTCGAACGCCAGCTCGATCGACGATGCGCGCGCGAAGTTGATCTTCCGGAACTTCGTATGGCGGCCGTTCTTGGCGTTGAGGAACTTGAACGTGGCCACGGGCACGCTCATCGGCGCCTCGGCGTAGCAGATGTCGAGCACTCCGTCGGTCGGGTCCGCTTCAGGGCAGATGCGGAAACCTCCCCCATACGTCGGGCCGTTCTGAATAGCGAACATCAGGATGTCGTCGGAAAGGCCGCGCTCGCCATCGAGCGAAGCGGTTACATGGTAGGTGTCCAAATGGTGCAGCAGCTGGTCGATTCCGCTGGCACGGTCAAGCAGCGTGCCCTGCTGGCCCGTGCGCTCGCGGCGCTTCACGGTGTCGAGTGCGATGGCGGCGTCGAGCCCGAACGACAGCGTCTCGGCGAAGTACACGCCGTTGCAGCTTCCCATGTCGAACGCCACCGCAGGAGCGTCGAGGAACTGCACGATGGCGTCGGGAACGTTGGCCCGCATGCCGAGCGTGGCGGCGAAATCGTTGCCTGAACCGGCCGGGATCAGCCCGAACACGGGGCGCACGTCGCGCGGAAGTTGCATGATGCCGTTCGCCACTTCGTGCACGAGCCCGTCGCCGCCGAGCGCGATGAGCGTGGCATAGCGGTCGGCCGACGCATGGGCGGCAAGCTCGGTCGCGTGCCGGGGATGCCCGGTCAGCGCGAAATCGACCGCGTCCCCGCCGAGCCATTCGGCAAGCAGGTCGTTTGCGATTTCGGCAAGTTTTGCTCCGTTGCCATGCTGAGCAGCAGGGTTGGCTATGAGCAGGACTTTTCCATTTTCCAAAACAACTCCCGTTCCGCGTTCTGCAACTTGGGCCGTCCCAGCTGCACCTATTTTGCAAGCGCCCCGGCCAAGAACGCATCTATCTGGTCGATCAGCTCGGGGTCGGCGGTGTTCGCGCGACGTTTGTCGACGCCTTGCAGAAATGCTTCCAGCTCGCTGGCAGGCACGTCGTTCGCATAGCGCTCGGAAAGCTCCCCATATGCTTTCGCGCATTCGTTCAGGTACGCCTGCGAGTCATGCGAGTAGAAATACGTGTTATGCCCGTCGCGATTCGCTTCGCTCTTCTCGATGTAGACGACGTTCGGATTCGTTATCTCGCCGCGCTTGGAGATAATCGAGGTGCGATTGAAGTCGACGACCGCGTCAGCCGTGCCGTGTATGACGAGCACGGGTATGCCGCTCTTGTTGATGGCCCGCGAAGCCGACCGGTCTGCATCGGCGCCGAAGTCGAGGTGGTTGATCAGGTTGATGATGGGAGTTTGCGTCGCTGCAATCGGCCCCATCTGCGTCCGCGCCGAATCGACGATAATGTCGAGCGGGTTGTCGAACCCCGACATGGTGACGCAGGCGGCCCCGCCGTCGTCGAAGTCGAGCGCGCCCGCAACGCCGTAACCGCCCCAGCTGTGCCCGAACAGCACGATCGGCAAGCCGCCGTCGAGGCCCGTTTCACGGGCAAAGCGCACCGCCGCATGCACGTCGAGCGGCGACTGGGCGAAACCCTTCACCGAATCGCCGTCGGATTCGCCGCAGCCGATCGCGTCGTAGGCGAACACCTTCCACCCGCGGTCGACGAGCGCCGTGATGAGCGCAAGGTAGTCCTGGTGATGCGATAAGATGCCGTGCCGGAAGATCACGAGCCCGCGTTGATCGTTTTCTGCGCCGTACACGTGCCCGCGCAACGTGGCGCCGTCGAGTTGGAACTGCACGTCTTCGTAGGGATAGTCATCTGCGATTTCGGCATCGGTGAGCATGAGCGGCGAGGAAACTTGTGGCTGGCGCGCGTAGGTCTGCGCCAAGAGGTGCCGGTCGAGCGCAAACGAGCCTATGCAGAACACGACCACGATCGCACATGCGGCGACGATGGCGATTATCGCAGCTTTGGGCATCGCTTGCTTTCCTTCCGAATGACAACGACGAACCGTTTTTCTAGAATTGTACTCGAACGACGAGGAAGGAAAACGTTTATGGCCGAACAGGCATGCTATATTCCCGATTTCTTCGAACCGCTCGTGCGCGAACAGTACGGCGACGAGAACGCGGCTCGCATCTTGGATGGATGCGCGGGCAAGCGAGCTGTGACCCTGCGAGCGAACGCCCTTCTCGCAACGCGCGACAAGGTTGCAGCCGCCCTTGACGCAGCGGGCATCGCCTGGCAGCCCGTCAGCTGGTACGACGACGCGTTCATCTTGCCCTGCGCACGCGAGAAGGACGTATGGGAACTCGACGTATACCGCGACGGGCACGTGTACCTGCAAAGCCTTTCCTCCATGATTCCCGCGCTGGCGCTCGGCGCGCGCAACGGGGACGACGTGTGCGACATGTGCGCAGCGCCTGGCGGCAAGACCACGCAGATTGCGGCGCTCGCGCGTGGCGCGTACGTGACCGCCTGCGAGATGCACGCACCGCGCGCCGACAAGCTCGAGCACAACCTGGAAAAGCTCGGCGCGCGCAACGTCACCGTCATGCGCACCGACGCCCGCCGGCTCGACGAGTTCTTCTCGTTCGACCGCATCCTCGTCGACGCGCCGTGCTCGGGTTCGGGCACGCTGCGGGCAGATGACCCGCGCGTCGCCAAACGCTTCACGCAGGCACTCGTAGACAAATCGGTGAAATCGCAACGCGCACTGCTGTCGAAAGGGCTGTCCCTGCTGCGACCAGGTGGAACGCTGGTGTATTCGACCTGTTCGATCCTCGGGCGCGAGAACGAGGCAGTGTTGGAATGGGCGCTCAAGCGCGCTGGGCGCGCCAAGCAATTCGAGCTGAAGCCGATCGAGCTCGCAGCCAGCGACGACCTGCCAACGCTGCCGACGCAGCTCGAAGGCACGCTCGCACTGTGCCCCACCACCCTCTACGAGGGCTTCTTCGTCGCAAAGGTCGTCCGCGTCATATAAGCG
>JAFUBE010000061.1 GCA_017460365.1 Eggerthellaceae bacterium | reverse complement strand
TGTCGATAGCCTACACTCCCTACAGTCGCTCGCACGGCATATAGTAGAATGGGCGAAATCACCGAATAGATCTGGGCGACGGCGCGCCGTCCGCGTTCTTCCTGCGCGTGCGGCTGAGGTAGCGGGCGGTTCTGTGCCGACTCTAAATTGAGAACTTTTTCGATTTTCGGTCGCCGGACAGACTAAATGCAACTAGGGGCAGGTTAAATGCACTGTAGCTCTGCTGTGTGCATTTAGTCTGCCAAATTGCATTTAACCCGTTGTCGCGGCGCACCGCCGGAGGCGTCGCTGTGGGCCGTGGTGCCGCCGCTCGGTCTCGTCGCTCGGTTTTGCGCTTCTCCCCGAAGACAATCTTCCGTGTTCAGCCTGCCGTGCCTCGGCTGGTGTCTCTGGCTGCGTGCGAGACGCCTCCTGCGCCTGCAAAACCTTGCTCCTCACCCGCGGCACACCCCGTCCCTCCGCTCGCCGCGCATCCGTACGGAGCAGGCTTCCCGCCCGCGCCGCGCTTGCGAGGTGCCCCGGCTTTGGCGTATAATTCGCGCTGGCCCCTCGAGACAAAAGCACCCCCGGCCCATCGCGCAAGTCTCGTTTGCGGCGTAGTAGATGCGCCTGGGTTGGATGGTGCGTCAAATCCTCTGTCGAGAGGGCCTTACTTCATCTCGATTCCGACGAGCCTGGGCTTGAGGACCACCTCCTTCGGGTCAATCTTCGCGATGTGGAGCTTCGCGGCCGTGCCCTCGCCGTAGAGGAACTCGAAGACGTCGTAGGGCGTCCTGTTCCCCTGCGCGTAGCGGACGTAGGCGTTGACGTGCGAGAGGGCGAGGTACGCCTGCTCCTGGGTGAGCTGGTCGAAGGAGACGCCCTTGGGGAGGATCTCGCGAACTATCTCGTGGTTGCGCTCGAGCTGCGACTTCTGGTTTGAGTTCATGGGGTCGCAGAAGAACACCCTGGTGCGCTTCGTGCCGTCCGCGCACTCCTCGATGCGGGAGGGGTACGAGAACTCGGTGCCGCGGTCGGTGAGGATCACCGGGAAGAGCCGCCCGAACAGCTCCGGGCCGAGCTCGTCGTAGAGCCTGTCGAACACCGCGACGACGTTCTCCGCGCACTTGTTCGGGATGAGGATCCCGACCATGAACGCGGCATTGAGCCAGTGGAGCGTCAGGATGCAGACGCCGCCGGGGCGCCCGATGAGCAGGTCCATGTAGACCGGCCCGACGCCGGGATGGTCCGACAGGAACGCCCCGTAGTCCACGTACGCGCGCCCGGCGTAGCATCCCGTCTCGACCTTGTGCTGGTACTCCCTTGCGAGCGACTTGCGCGGGCGCACCATGCAGGCGCGCTTGAGGTCGCCGCGCTTTGCGGAGAGGACGCCGTAGTTGACGTAGCGCTGGATGGTGCGCTCGTGCCGGGTGAGCTTCGCGGCGTTGGTGACGCAGATGTGGTGGACGGACTGCCCCGCCTTGATCTTCGGGGAGACGAGTCCGTCGATGTAGTCGCGCTCCCACTGCTCCAGCGCCGCGCCCTGGCGGCTCTCGCTCAGGATCCTGCGGTAGTCGTCCTGCGCGCGGCTCGCGACGTAGAAGAGCTTGCGCCTGTGGCAGCGCCTCTCGTCGGGGCAGCCGTTGCAGACCTTGCCCGTGCGCAGGAGGCGCTGCGAGCAGTCGATGTACTCGACCCTGTCGCAGAACCTGCTGCAGTTGCGGTAGCCGCACCGGACGCACGGTGCGCCCTTGGCCGGGCAGTCGCCGCAGACCCCGGTTAGCTTGCAGTCCTGTCTGTGGACGCACTGGTTGGCGCGCCCGTAGCACCCCTTGAACGACTCGTAGGTGTGCTTTCTGATCTCGCGGGAGACCGTCGAGAGGCTGACGCCGATCTCCTTCGCGATGGCCCTTTCGGACATTCCGGCCGCGAGGCCGAACTCGATGCGGCACCTCTGGATGCCGGTCATCTGCTTCTTTCCTTTTGTCATCTGTGTTTCCTTTCGTGTCGCCCCGCCGGGATTGGCGGAGTCCACAAATGATAGTGGAAAACCCGTGGCAGGTTAAATGCGACGAGCCGCCCCCATGGGGGCGTTGTGGATGTTGCCCTCCTTGATGGAACTATTTTCCTTGAGACTCTATCTATGGCAGAGACAATGCAACCCCATCCGATACTGGCAGACTCAATGCAACCAGGCGACACGACAGAGTGAATGCGACTCCCCGCTTCGCGGGCAGTCGCATTCACCCTGTCTTCTCACCCTTTTTCGATTTTCGGAAGAGTTCTCAATTTCGTTAAGCGCAAATATGGTATAATGCGGCACTAAAGCAGAGGTTGATTGCATGAAAAGGACAATTGAAAGGCCGAACTGCCCAAAGTGGCTCCGCCGCAGCAAGGCGCCTCTATGCGCACCATGCGGCTGTGTCTGCGAAGTTTACGGCAACTCCGCAAAGCGTCTTGCCGGAATAGACAACGAGAGGTTTTTCGACGTTTGACGCGAGCGACGAAAATGCCCTAAGACCCGATCCCATCTTTTCGGAATATGTTGAAGAGCTCTTTATCTCGCGTGGATAGAGCCTCGCGCCGGACTCTATGAGCAGGTCGATTTCAATCGAGCCGGATGAATTGCGGTAGAACCACAGATCGCACTCTTCACCACAGTTGAGCCGCTGCTTGACGGCCTCCATGACGACCATGTGTTCGAAGATCTGTCCGACAAGCGGATGCGAATAGAGCTGCGATGGATCGCGTATCAAAAATACCGCATCCGTGCAAATGGCAAAGTCCGCTTTGCCATTTGCACGGATGCGGGCGAGGGATAGCATGATTCGGTATGTTCAGGTGGCGGTTACTGTTGCGACACGCGAAAAGTTCATGCAGGAATCAGCGGTGTTTGCCGCCATGCGGGACAACT
>JAFUBE010000566.1 GCA_017460365.1 Eggerthellaceae bacterium | reverse complement strand
TAACTTTCCGATTGGAGTTTCACATGCCAAAGGAACTGAAAGTGCCCACCGAGCGGGGCGTGCTTCTGGATGGGGTGCTGTTCGATGCGCCGGGCGGGTCCGACACGGTGGTCATCGCCATTGCGGGCATCCACGGCAACTTCTACAGCAATCCGTTCTACGTTAACTTCGGCGAAACGCTGAACAAAGGCGGCGTCGACTTCGTGTATGCGCAGACATGCGACGCGTTCGGGCAAATTCCCACGATGAACGTGAAGACGGGCGAGCACGTGATCATCGGCTCGCAAACCGAGGATTTCAACGATGCCGTAGACGATGTGGTCGCCTACGTGAATTGGGCCTTCGAACGCGGGTACAGCCATATTTACTTGGGCGGCCACTCGCTTGGGGCGAACAAGGTCATGCGCTACCTGTCGGAAACGCGAGACGAGCGAGTAGAGCGGTTCATCTTGCTGAGCCCTGCGAACGTGACGTACATGACGAGTGGCACGACCGACCGCGAGCGCCAGATGGTGCGCGATTACATGGCGTCGGGGCGTGCCGAGGACATGTTGCCGTTCGCGCTCATGGGCTGGGCGCCGTGCGTGGCGAGAACCGCCCACCAGTGGTTGTTCGAGCCGATTTTGAACAACGCGCACACCGCGCCAGACGCCGACTTTTCGCAGGCAGCGCGCATTGCGCATACGGGCATGCTGCTTGTGGGTACGTACGACAACTTCACGGAAGGTGACCCCGCGGCGTTCCTGCGCAACATCAACGCCCACATGCCCACGGCGGCTGCTAACGAGCTCGTGTTCATCGAACGCACGGGACACACTTACCAGATGAAGGAACAGGAAGTGGCCGACACGCTTCTCGAGGTCGTCGCCCGCTGGCGGAAAGGGGAATAGCCATGCCGTTTCTCGTGTGCAAGACCACTTCACCCATAACCCGCGCGCAAGAGGTGGAGTTGAAAACGCGATTCGGCTGCGCCATTGCGCATGTGCCGGGCAAAAGCGAGCAAGGGTTGCTGATTGCGTTCGAGGACAACGCTCGTTTGTGGCTTGCGGGCGACAATGGTCCTGCGGCATACATCGAGGCGAGCGTCTTCGCCAACGAACGGCACGCAGGATACGATGCGCTTTCGGCGGAAATCGCAGTTGCCATGCGCGATGTACTCGGCATTCCACCCGAGCGCGTATATGTGCGCTATGCCGACATTCCCGCGTGGAGTGTTGCCGATATGGTGGCCGACCGCCGCATGTTCGTGTAGGCGGCGCGTATGGACAAGATCGTCATTACCCAGTTCACCGATCCGATGATGGGCTTGTCGTGGGAATGCGAGCCGATGCTTCAGCGCGTGCGGGAGCGCTTTGGCGATGCGGTGGAGCTGCGCGATGTCATGGGCGTGCTCGTGCGCGATGTGGCCGATTTCATGACGCCCGGTGAACGCGCCCTCCCCGAGGAGGAGGGCATCAGCGCCTACAATGAACGGCTTGCGCAAATCTACCTCGACGAGGTTTCGATAGGCGGCG
>JAFUBE010000565.1 GCA_017460365.1 Eggerthellaceae bacterium | reverse complement strand
GCTACTTTTCACGACCTAGTGCTGCGTTCAGCAAATAACTGCCCGCCAGACTCGTCTATTCGCCCCGTGGAGCGTTCAGGAAACCTTGAAGTAGCTACGGCTTGCGCCTTCGATTTCTTTCGCGCCCCACGGAGCGAATATCCTTCGTCTGGCGGGCGGTTATTTGCTGAACGCAGCACTAGCGCCGTAGGCGCGTCACTGTTTTTTGCTGCTGCTCGACATTGTGGCGCGTCACTGTTTTCGCGACGCAGCGAAACGCCCTAAGGCGCGTCGCGCTTTATTGTTCGAGCTTGGGGAGGGCGAGCTGCGTGCTGTCTTGGGACTTGCTGCCGAGCAGGTACGAGAGACTCGAGAAGTCGTAGGTCGATAGGACGAGGTCGTAGGTCGTGTAGTTGGAAACGCCCGCGAGCTCGGCGGTTTTCGCCACGGCGTCTTCCAGCGTGCCGACCTCGTCGGCAAGGCCGTTCCCAACTGCGTCGATCCCCGTGAAAGCCAGACCGGTCGCAAGCGCGCGCACCTCGTCGACCGACATCGAGCGACCCTGGGCGACATTCTCGATAAACACCTCGTTGATCTGGTCGATCATGTGCTGGTAGTACTCGCGCTCGGCATCGCTGAGAGGACGGTAACCGTAAGAGGAATCCTTGCTGTCGGCCGAGGCGATCACGTCGATATCGATTCCGAGCATGTGGAACAAACCCGACAAGTCGGTCAGCTGCATCGCCGTTCCGATTGACCCGATCTCGGTCGACTTCGCGACGTAGATGTAGTTGGCCTGCGAAGAGATCTCGTACGCAGCGCTCGCGTTGATCGATGCGCTCGACACCACGATGGGCTTCTTGAAGTTGCGCACGTACACGGCCATCTCCTCCCCCGCCGTGGCCGTGCCGCCACCTGAATCGACGCGCAGAACCACGCCTTTGATGTTCGCGTTGCCTTCGGCCTTGTCGAGAAGCTTCTTCAAGCCCTCGGGGCTGCAGGCGGTGTCGTCGTATTGAATCGTGCCCGAAATGTCGATGACCGCGATGGCGTCGCCCGCCGGCCCGGCGTCGATACCGTACCCTGCGCCCGCCATCACGTCGGTGCACGACTTCACGCAAAACGCCGCGAAAGCGAACAGGCACACGACGAGCACGACTCCGACGATCCAGCCGCGCCCCTTTTTCTGGGGAGGCTGCTGCACCGGAACGTAGACCGCCTGCGGCACAGGGGCGACCGCAGGCGTAGGTGCAGGCGCGGCGGTTGCGGACGGTTGGGCGCTCGGTTGCGCCGTTTCCTGCGGGGCCGACTGCGGCGGCTGAGGCGACTGCTGGGTCGGCTGCGACTGCGAAGCTGGCCGTGGTTGAGATTGCGACTCCGACACCGGTTGCCCACCCTGAGCCTGCGGCTCGCCCTGCGCTTCTCGGGACTGCTCTTGCACGAGGCTCTGCTGAGGCGTTTGGAACACGTTGCCCTGCGGCTCGTCGTCCCAATAGTCGTATGTCTGGGGCATTCCCGGCCTCCTTCGCGATTACCGCTTCTACAGCTCGAGCGATTCGCCCTTGCTGCCGTGCTGCGCCTTGCGCGCCATGCGCAGCAGGAACTCGTTGTTGTCATCGGTCTGCTTGATCGACTTGATCAGCGTGTCCATGGCGCGCTCGGTGTTGTTCATGTTCGCCAAGATGCGGCGCACCGCCCAGATGATCGGCGACATCTGCTGGTCGAGCAGCAGCTCTTCTTTGCGCGTACCGCTCGTGACAGGGTCGATTGCCGGGAAAATGCGACGGTCGGCGAGCTGGCGGTCGAGGCGCAGTTCCATGTTGCCCGTGCCCTTGAATTCCTCGAAGATGACCTCGTCCATCTTCGAGCCGGTTTCGATGAGCGCCGACGCCAGGATGGTGAGCGAGCCGCCGTTTTCGATGTTGCGCGCCGCGCCCAGGAAGCGCTTGGGCGGGTAAAGCGCCGTGGAATCGACGCCGCCCGAGAGCACGCGACCGCTGGCCGGCTGCGCCAGGTTGTAGGCGCGCGCCAAACGCGTGATCGAGTCGAGCAGGATGACCACATCGCGGCCAGCCTCGACAAGGCGTTTGGCACGCTCGATGACCATCTCGGCCACGGCGATGTGGTTGTCGGCGGGCATGTCGAACGTGGAGGAAACCACTTCGCCGCGAATCGAGCGTTGCATGTCGGTGACCTCTTCGGGGCGTTCGTCGACGAGCAGGCACATGAGGTGCACTTCAGGGTTGTTCGCGCTGATGGCGGCGGCGATGTCTTTCAAGATGGTGGTCTTGCCCGCCTTCGGCGGCGACACGATGAGCCCGCGCTGGCCCTTGCCGATGGGCGCAACCAGGTCGATCACGCGCGCGGTCGTGGTGTTCTTGCCGTGTTCCATGACCAGGCGCTCCTGCGGGTACACGGGCGTGAGGTCGGCGAACTTCGGGCGACGGTCGAGCTGGTCGCTGGGAATGCCGTTCACGGCCGTGATCTTCTGAATGGCCGCGAACTTCTCGTTGTCGCGCGCAGGGCGCGTGGAGCCTTCGATGTAATCGCCCTTGCGCAGCCCGTTGCGCTTGATGAGCGACATGCCCACATAGCAGTCGGTCTCGCCCGGAAGGTAGCCGGTCGTGCGCAGGAAACCGTAGCCGTCGGACAAGATGTCGAGGATGCCGGCCACGTCGAGGAAGCCCTCGGCCTTCACGCTGGCATCGTAGACGGCCTCGACGAGCTCGGCCTTCTTCAGGCCCGCCCAGTCGACGTCGAGCAAGCCGGCGCGCTCGCGCAGCTCGGCGACCTTGAGCGCCTGCAGCTCTTCACGCGTGACGGACGGCTCGACCGGGGCGTTGCGCTGGCGGCGGTTATGGCGCTGGTTGTTGCGCTGGTTGCGCTGGTTGTTGCGCTGGCCTCTCCCGCCGTCGTTGTTGCCCTGCTGCTTGTCGTCGCGCTCGGCCTTTTCGGACTTATCGGGTTTGTCGGAAGCAGGTTTTGCTTTAGACTTGCCCGAATCGTCGGCGCTCTCTGCTTTCTCGGGCTTCTCGGGTTTCTCTGATTTGTCTTCGGCCGCCACCTTCGTGGACTTCCTGGTGCGCGTGGTCCGGGCAGGCTTTTTCGCCTCGGCTTTCGCCCCCTCGCCAGCTTCGGTCGCGCTGTCCTTCTCGGGCGTTTCCGCCTCGGCCTTCGCCTTCGCGGTGCGGCGCGTGCGACGTTTCGGTTGCGCCTCTTCAGCTTCGGGCGCCGTTTCTACGGTTTTCTTCTTAGTTGCCATTTTAAGCGTTCTGCACTTTCTCCCAGTCCTTCATGAACGATTCGAGGCCGCGATCGGTCAGCGGATGTGCCACCATCTTCTTGAGCACGCCGAACGG
>JAFUBE010000564.1 GCA_017460365.1 Eggerthellaceae bacterium | reverse complement strand
TCATTCTCGACGGGGGCAAGCCGCAGCTCACGGCAGCGATGGAGATGTTCGAGGAAATGGGACGCACCGACATCTCGCTGTGCGGCCTGGCGAAACGAGACGAAGAGCTGTTCGTCCCGTGGCAGGATTCGGGTCCTGTGGTGCTTCCTGGCGGATCGGCGTCGCTGTACCTGGTCAAACAGGTGCGTGACGAGGCGCACCGGTTCGCGATCACCTTCCACCGCGAACTGCGCGGCAAGGGCATGACCGCAAGCGTGCTCGACGATGTCGCGGGGCTCGGGCCTGTGCGTAAAAAGGCGCTGCTCAAAGCCTTCAAATCGTTCAGAAACCTCCGAGGTGCCAAGGTCGAGGAAATCAAAGCCGTGAACGGCATTCCCGACGAGGTTGCCGAGGAGGTCTACCTGGTGTTGCAGCAGTATAATGAACGCACCAACTCATAGGCGGGGCGCGACCCGAACAGAGGCGTTCTATGAAGGAGGAATCGCATGGGCGACGTGAGCAACATGCCCGACCTGATCATCGTGAGCGGCATGAGCGGCGCTGGCCGCAGTGAGACCATGAACGTGTTCGAAGACATGGGCTACTACTGTGTCGACAACCTTCCGGCGAGCCTTATCGCCGAGGTGGCAGGGACCATCGGACTCTCTAAAAGAGGGCAGGAAGGCCGGCGTCTCGCGGTTGTATGCGATGCGAAGGCCCCCGGGTATTTCCGCGATGTCACCACGACTATGCGCACGCTCGCCGAAGAGGGCGTGAATTCGGTCGTCGTGTTCCTCGACGCCGATGACGACAAGCTTGTCGCGCGTTATAAGTCGTCGCGCCGTCGTCATCCGCTTTGCGAGGATGGCGCCACCGTGCTGCATGGCATCGAGCGAGAGCGGGCCTTGCTTCGGGAGATTCGCGGTCATGCCGATTTCGTGATCGACACGACCGACCTTCTACCCGCCGACTTGCGGACGAAGTTGAACGACTTGTTCGCCCATGGCGAGGAGCGCTCCGGCCTCTCTGTTTCGGTGTATTCCTTCGGCTTCAAGCACGGTGCTCCGCTCGATGCCGATGTGGTGATAGACGTGCGGTTTTTGCCCAATCCGTATTACGATCCGGTCATGCGCACCATGACCGGTCTCGACGAGCTCGTCCGCAATTACGTGCTGTACAACAGCGACACCGACGCATTTTTGAAACGGTGGTTCGCATTGCTCGACTGCGTCATGCCCGGTTACGTTGCCGAGGGCAAGCAGCAGCTTGCAATCGCAGTGGGGTGCACGGGTGGCCAGCACCGCAGCGTTGCGCTCGCCGAAGCGACGGGCGACTACCTGCGTACGAGCGGCTCCCGCGTGAGCGTCGCGCATCGCGACCTCGCGCTCGCGGTGCGTCCCGACGGCGAACTCGTGACGGCAGACCCCAACGCCGATGATGCGGAGGCGCGCTCGTGAGCGGTCTCATACCAGAAGCTTTCGGCCACGACCCGTCGGCTACGGCGGTGTTCGCCGCCCTGCCTGAGGTGAGCGCCGATGAAAAGGCATCGCGTCTAGTCCGCGCCGTCGTCATCGGAGGCGGCACGGGAGCGCCCATCTCCATACGCACGTTGCTCTCGATGAACGTGAGCGCGTCTGCCGTCGTTGCGATGGCAGACGATGGCGGTTCTACC
>JAFUBE010000563.1 GCA_017460365.1 Eggerthellaceae bacterium | reverse complement strand
TCTGGGACGAGTGAGCGCGCGGAGCGCGCCTTCTAAAACGCGCGCGACGGAAACCATCCCGCCGAAGGCGCCAGGCGGCTTGGGCGCGCGTGCACTTCTGAAGGTGAGCGTCGGTTAACGGGGGTGTGAACTGTAACGTTCCTTGTAGATTCGGACGGAACTGTATTCGTGAACTATCTCGTGTACGTCTACGAGATGTATGATGCAGAAACTGAAGTTGCGTCCATAGCGGATCAGCTCGAGATGCACAAGCTGGAAATCGAAAAGAACCTCGAACAGGAACTTCCCGATAGCGTTCACCGTAAATACCAATGGGCCGCCAGGTACCATGACTACTTTTGCGATGAGAGCCGTGATTTGCTGAACTGCGATTTGTCAATATCGGTGGATTACGAGAAAGAGCGTTTCACCACGCCCCGAAGGCTGCTTGACGTGTTTCCCAGCTGGCTATCGTAATCGTATGTGCAGCTGTTAAGCGTGATAGTTTTTGTTTGGTAGGTGCGAATCATCAGATAGATACTCGGTGGAAGCGTCGGCTTTTGTATTAAGGAGGGTATACGTTTCGAATGCTGAGCAAGGTCGAATTGGTGTCGTTTTAATTCAGTCGAGGTTCCAGGCAAAACCGTACTGGTAATGCATGATTGGCTTGTTGATGGATAGCTTCGTTATGAAGCTGCCTGCGAATTCTCTCGTTGAGGTGTCACATCTATCGATTTCAGCTGCGTTGGCGATAACGAGCTTGTTGGTTTCTCGCAGAATGCCTGCAACCGGGCAAACGTCCGACGGGGAGACGCCGTAACGCTTGTCAAAGTCTACCTCGATTTCGAGAAATTGTGTTGGTCGGGTCACAGCCTGCCTATCGATAACGTGGAATACCATGCCGTTAAGCCCATACGCTGTTGCGTCACTAGGTATCTCCGAAGCCTTTCGAAAGGTATAGTACCTGCTCTCGGATACCATATTAAGAGTGAATTCGTCTCCGATGCGCATAGTGGGCAAGGGACGTAGGAAGAGAACCGCCCCATCTGGCTGTCTGATGAGCTCTTCTTCAAATTTACCGGTTTCGGATGGACTATCAATTGAATAAGAGAGGGATAGGTATTCCGAGTGCGGCATGTTATCGGGCTTTAGCAAATCACACTTGACCTCTTTAATGAGTGGGCCGTCGGCGTTTTTGCCGACATATCTTATGACTTCGGTTGTTTCTCTTCGCCAAATAAGTCCATCGCGGTCAACGATGCATTTCATCTTTACGCGAAGACTTGACGATTTAAAGCCGGATATGCTCTCCCGTATGGTTTCACTTTCCTCGAGGATTCCGTCACGGTAATCGAGAAGCGAGCCGGTAAACGTAGAGAACGGATCTGCAAGAGCAGAATCCCTGTTGAAGCGAAGGTACGTGCACTGGCTAGGAATGAAGCCGTGCATATTTACGCTATCTTCAAGGAAAATCAAAAGTGGCTTTCCTTGGTCGTTTGCAATTTGAATTTCTTGGACGATGGAGGGCGATGGAGGCATTTCTGGTTCTTCGCTGCTGTATACAGCCGTTACGAGAGCGATGAATGCATCCGATTCCGAGATGATCCTTTTGGCCTCCTCAGGCGGAATGTGAGGTGAGCCTCTATCTACGTTACGACAATCAAATCCTAAGCCGTCGCATAGCTTATAGCACGCATTGATGATATCGGTATTGTGCGAATCGAAGCTGTGGGATAGAAACGTTGAAATTCTCATGGACATGAAGTCCTCCTGAGCTTGTCGTCAGCTTGCAAAACGAAGGCACTTTGAGAATCGATCAAGGCGTAATTTTTCCATTCGTAGTTTACCATTTCTCCTAGTCAAAACGAATATGGAGCATTACTCGGCCACGGCGTAAAGATTTTGGGGGTTGGGGACGTTAGCCCCTCCGATTTGGAGGGCGCGCTTCAGCCCGGCCGAGAAATCGGAGTAACAAAACCCTGAAGGGTTCTCCTATCCTTGCATTGGGATAGTCGCAAGGAGGAAAGGAGAACCCAACAAATGCATGATGCAGCAGCGCCCTGGGCAGAGGCGTCGTCTCTGCTCCGTTCTTTGACAGCTAGCGCCCGCTGACCGATTCCAACAACCCGCCCGCCACCTGCCCCTTTGGGGCTTTTCTTTTGTCAAGTTTCAAGAATCT
>JAFUBE010000562.1 GCA_017460365.1 Eggerthellaceae bacterium | reverse complement strand
TGGCGCGGTGGCCACGCCGATCACCACCGCCGGTTCCAGGGTCGCAGGCGGCGACCCGTCTGTCGCCGCTTCACCGCGCAGCTTGTGGCGGCCATCGTCGGCTACCAGGCGCCCATCTTCGCCATGTTCGTGCCGTTCATCTTGGTTATCATCCTCGACGGCAAGCAGGGTGCGAAAGACTGTTGGCTGCCGTCGCTCGTCGTGGGCATCTCGTTCGCCATCACGCAGTGGGCGTGCTCGAACTTCTTCGCATACGAGCTGACCGACGTCATCGCGTCGCTCGTGGGCATGGCCGCCATCGTCATCTTCATGCGCTTCTGGAAGCCCAAGGGCGTCGACGGCGTGCGCGAGCGCTTCGGGCTGCCGCCGGTGACCGAATCTGCCCAGTCCGACCTGAACGGTTCCCGCACCTTCATGGCGCTCGTCCCGTACCTCATCGTGGTCGTCGTCTTCGGCGTGTGCAAGCTCGGCATTCCCGACATGCTCGCGCAGACCGACATCAAAATCGCCTGGCCGCTCATCTCGGGCGGCGCGGTGCTGAGCGCAGCCGGCAAAGACCCCGGCACCACGTTCAACCTGAACCTGCTTTCCACGCCTGGCACCATGCTGCTCGTGGCCGGCCTGCTCACCGCGCTCGTGTACTCGCTCAACACCGAGAAGGGCCGCTACAAGATGACCATGGGCGCCGCAATCAAGGCCATCGGCACCACGTTCTACAAGATGCGCTTCTCCGCGCTGACCATCGTGCTCGTGCTTTCGCTCGCCTACGTGATGAACTTCAGCGGCCAGACCATCTCGATCGGCGACTTCCTTTCGGGTTCGGGCCCGGCCTTCCCCGTGATCTCGCCGACGCTCGGTTGGGTCGGCACGGCGGTCACCGGCTCCGACACGAGCGCGAACGCCCTGTTCGCCAGCTTGCAGTATTCGGCCGCCATGAGCAACCCCGCGCTGCAGAACGTCACGCCCGACCTGTTCCTCGCCGCCAACACGATGGGCGGCGTCGTCGGCAAGATGATCAGCCCGCAGTCGCTCGCGATCGCCGCCGTGGCCACCCAGGTGCGCGAAGCCGACATCATGAAGCAGGTCCTCCCCTGGTCGATCGCCTTCCTCTTCGGCACCTGCGTGCTGGTCGGACTGCAAGCAACCGTTTTGTCGTTCATACTGCCGTAAGCAAACGGCGGCCCGCCGTTCCACCGCCCCACTGCCCCACTTACTGCCAGACCCAAAGTGGGGTAATTTCGGGAAAGTTTTGACACCCGGGAAGCGCCATTCGAAATTACCCCACTTTGGGTCTGGCAGTAAGTGGGGTAACGAGACAGTTACAATGGAGTTAGAGGAGAGAAACGTTGGCAACCGTTACGAGAGAGAGGGGCCGGATGAAGATTGCGTTTTTCCCAATGTGCATGGTCGACATGATGTACCCGGAAATCGGGATCGCAGCCGTGAACGTGCTCGAGCGTTTGGGCTGCGAGCTCGAAATGCCCGATGAGCAGGTGTGCTGCGGGCAGGGGCTCATCAATTCGGGCTACACGAAAGAGATGATTCCCGCTGCGAAGATGATGGTGGACGCCTACGACAGGCCCGAATACAAGACCATCGTCTCGCTTTCCGGTTCATGCATGAACGCCATCGTGAACGACTACCAAGTCCTGTTCAAGGACGACCCCGAGTACCTGGAGCGCACGCGACGTCTCAAGGAGCGCTTCTTCGAGTTCACCGATTTCATCGTGAACGTGCTCGGCGTCACCGACGTGGGAGCGAGCTTCCACGACAAGGTCACGTACCACAAGAGCTGCCACGTGACGCGCATCCTCGGCATCAGCGAGCCGCCGCTGCAGCTCCTGCAGGGCGTCGAAGGGCTCGAATACGTCGAGATGGAGCACGCCGACCGCTGCTGCGGCTTCGGCGGCACGTTCTCCTTCAAGCAGCCCGTCATCGCCGGCGAGATGGTGTACGAGAAGTGCCAGACCATCATCGAATCGGGCGCGAATGTGGTGTGCGGCGCCGACGCCCCTTGCCTGCTCAATATAAAGGGCGCACTCGGGCGCATGCGCGCAGAAGGCAAGCTCGACCGAGACATCCGCGTCATGCACATCGCGCAGATCCTCGATTCTAAGGAGTAGCCATGGCCATTCTCTACAACACCGAAGAAACGCTGGCCGAGCGCGTTGCCGAATGCCTCGACGACGACTTCAAGCACAACGCAATCAAGGCCGCGCAGGAAGCGTTCTACGTGAAGCGCGGCGATCTCGTTGAGGAAATGGGCGACGGCTGGCAGCAGCTGCGCATGCACGCGATGGAAGTGCGCAACCACGTGACCGAGAACCTCGACTACTACGTGAAGCGGTTCGCGGAGCGAGCCGAAGCGAACGGGTGCATCATGCACTACGCGCCGACCGGCGACGACACGCTGTGGGAAGTGCTCGACATCTTCGAGAACCACGGTGCCGCCTACGCCGTGAAGTCGAAGAGCATGATGACCGAGGAGGTCGGCCTGAACGAGATCCTGGAAGAGGCCGGCGTGAAGATCACCGAGACCGACTGCGCCGAGAACATCCTGCAGACGGCCGAATCGAAGCCCTCGCACATCGTGGTGCCGGCGCTGCACTTCAACCGCTCGGCAATCGCCGACATCTACCGCGAGAAGCGCGGCTACGATGGTTCCGACGTGCCCGAGGAAATCACGCACTTCCTGCGCAAGATCCTGCGCCACGAATTCATGGAGGCCGAGGTCGGCATCCGCGGCTGCAACTTCGCCGTGGCCGAGACCGGCTCGGTCACGCTGGTCACCAACGAGGGCAACGGGCGCATGGTCGACTCGTTCCCGAAGGTGCAGATCGTGTTCGTCGGCATCGACCGCATCGTGCCCGATCCGGAATCGCTCGACACCATGATGGCGCTTTTGCCGCGCAGCGCGGTCGGCGCCAAGATGACCGCCTACTTCTCGCTCGACAGCGGCCCCGCCGGCGCGGGCGAGGTCGACGGCCCCGAGGAAGTGCACATCATCCTCATGGACAACGGCCGTCACACGCTGCTGAACACCGAATTCTCCGACATGCTGCGCTGCATGCGCTGCGGCGCCTGCCTGAACATCTGCCCGGTGTACCGCCACATCACCGGCCACGGCTACGGCTCGATCTACCCAGGCCCCATGGGGCTCGTGCTCACGCCCGGCCTCGTCGGCTACGACGACATCGACAACATGGTGTACGCCTGCTCGCTGTGCGGCGCGTGCACGGAGCATTGCCCGGTGAGCATCCCCATTCACGACCTGGTGCGCCAGCATCGCATCAATATCGTGAACCAGGGCAAGAACCACAAGATCGAAGTGCCTATCTTCAAGGCGCTGGGCCTGTTCTGGTCAAACTTGCCCGTGTACATGCTGGGCATGAAGGTCGGCGCGCCCATCATGGAGCTGATGTCCAACAACGGCGCCCTCGACGCCGACAGCGCCTGGATTCCCATCGTGAAATACTGGACATCCACGCGCGACTTCGACGTGCTTTCGAAAGACCGCTTCCGCACGTGGTTCAAGGAGCACAAAGCCGAGCAGGCCGCACAGGACGCGCAAGGCGCACACGGCGCGCATGCCGCGCAGACCCAGGAAGGCGGTGAGCAGTAATGGCTCTGGGCAACAAGACTCTAGACGATCTGCTGAAACCGATCAGCGAACAGCTCGAGCATACGGCCGTCGCCGAATCGATCGAGCTTCCCACGTGGGAATTCAAGGCGCAGCGCCTGACCGACGGCAAGAGCGCCGCCCAGCTCGTCGACATGTTCGAAAGCGAAGCCGGCAAGATTCGCGTGCAGACCAAGCGCTGCTCGCCCGACGGGCTGGCCGGGTGCATCGCGAGCATCGTCGGGAAGGGAACGCCCGACGAGGGCGCGGCGTGCTCGGTCGTCTGTGCGCGCGACGAGCGCTTCGAGAGCGCCGGGCTGTACGACACGCTTTCCAAGCAGAAGCTCGTCGACAAGGTGACCGTTTGGGACTCTGCAACTGGCAAGGCGAACGTGGACGCAGCGCTCGTGGCCACGTACGGCATTACGTACGCGGTCGGCGGCATCGCCGAGACCGCCACGATCGTGCAGCCGACGAGCCCCGATTGCGGACGCGCCGTCAGCCTGCTCCCGCTCGTGCATATCGCGGTGGTCGACGCGTCAACGATCGTCCCCACGATGGGCGAAGTCATGGCCGACCTCGAAAAGCTGAAGGACGGCCTGCCCTCGCAGCTGTGCTTCATCAGCGGCCCGTCGGCAACCGCCGACATCGAGCTCGTGCGCGTCGAAGGCGTTCACGGCCCCATGTACG
>JAFUBE010000561.1 GCA_017460365.1 Eggerthellaceae bacterium | reverse complement strand
GAGACGGCCAACCGCCTCGAGCCCCACTTCTGCGAGACGCTTCCCCCGCGCTTCCGCACGGCGGATGACCCGATGCCCTTCACCCGGGTCGGCCTGTTCGACCGAAGGCCGGCACCACCCGAGTGCGAGACCGATGCCGCAGACGAGATTCCCCACGACGTCGAAGCGCTCTTGAGCTTCGTCGGCCGAGGGGACCTCCCGGCCGAGTGGGTGGCATTCACCTCGTACTTCCTGCTTCTACGCATCCACCCGTTCCGCGACGGCAACGGCCATGCCGCGCGGATGCTCGCGTTGGCGCTGCTCGCGCAGCACTACGGCACCGAACAGCTCGTGCGCTTCGTGGCGCGGATGCAGGAGCGCCGGGAAGACCTCGTGGGTCTCCTCGGCGACATCCGGTTGCAAAGGTCCGATATCGGCGATCTGGCGGCGTTCATGCTCTCGCTGCTCGACGAGAGCCGTACCCGGGAGGAATAGCAATGCTCACGCTGGTTGTAGGCAGGCCGGGCACCGGGAAGAGCCAATACGTGCGGGAGCACCTGAGCTGCGGGATTGCCTACGACCTTGACGCCATAGCGGCGGCGCTGCGACTGGCCGCACCGCACGAAGAGGACCACGAGCCATCGCGCGGCGTAGCGAACGCGCTCCTGCCGCCCTTCCTCGAGCAGGCGAGGCGCTTCGTAGGTGAGGTCTTCGTTGTGCGCACCGCTCCCACGTTGGACGAGCTGCAACGCATCATGCCGGATAGGATCGTCGTATGCACGAGGCAGTACGTAGAGCCTGCGTATTCCTTTGACCTGCTCGCGTACGCGACCAGGATCTGCGACGTTATGACCTATGCCGAGGAGCACGGGATCGAACTGCTGCTCGTGCCTGAAGACGTGGACGCCACGTAACGGAGGTCGGGGGCATGACCGATTACACCCTGCTGGTGAACGCGCTCAATCCGCTGCCGGACGCCTGGCAGCCCGAGGATATGGTTGACCTGTACGACCTGAAGGCGCGCTCGTTCTATCTGCCCCTCTCTCCCCCGCGGGAAATGCAGCTCGTACGACGAGCCGCATATGCGGCAAACAACCTCCTCGCCGCCGCCGACCGAGCGGGCTTCACGAGCGCGATCGTGACGGACGCTTGGCACTCCCGCGACCTGCAGGCGCATCTGCTCGCCGAAGGCGCGGGACATCCCACCGAGAAGCCGGGTTGCTGCGACAGCGAGGCCGGCCTGACGTTTTCGGTTTCGTCTCTCGTCTCAAGCGAGGCGGCGCCCTTGGTCTTATGGGTTCAGGAGCACGGCGCCCAGTACGGCTTCGTCTTGCGCTACCCTAACGAGAAGATGCATCTCACCGGCGTCGGCGCCAAGCCGCCCCTATTCCGCTACGTGGGCGAGAATGCCGCGCGCCAAATGGCGGAGAGGGGCTGGTGCCTGGAGGAATATCACGCGCACAGGAATACGGGCGTCCGTGTTGACGCCTGTGAGGAGCCACAATGCGTGCCCGAGCTTCAAAAGCTGCTACCGTGCGCGCGGGGGGCGGACGGGCTCACGGTCCTCGAGAGGATCGGGGACGCTTCAGACGGCCCGCCTGCCGAATGCGAGGCCGGGCACGCGCAAGAGCTCATGCGCTGCTTCTTCCTCGAAGGCATCCTGCAGCGCATCTCCTCATCGGACTACCGGCGCAATCTGGCCCTTTACGGCAGCGCGCTCATCGCCTCCGTCATCGGCCTGGAACGGACGTCCTTCCACGACGTCGACCTCATCGTCTGCGGACTCGGTCCCGAGCACGTGGTGCAAGCCCTAGGGGAGGTACTGTCCCTCGACGAAGGTGACGGCGTCTGCTACAAGCTGCAAGACCACGAGGAGCTCTGGTTCGGCGCAGGGCCGGACAAATCCGGGCGGGACGCGGGGCGCCGACGGATCGGCCACCGACTGTACGTCGTGGCGAGGCGGGGCACGCTCGGGGCCACCGTCACCGTGGACGCGGTGGAGGACGCCGTCATGGTACCGGGGCCGAAAGAACGCGCGTGCCGGCTGGCGTTTGCCGGAGGGACGGCGCCCCTCCTGTCGTGCAGCCTCGAGACGGCCCTCGCGAAGAAGCTCGGCCACGTGGTGACGAGGGGTGAGCTCTCGAGGGCCAAGCACCTCTACGACATCCACGCTGTCTCGAAGGTGGTAGGCGCGCGTCTCGACGCCGCGCTGCTGGGCGAGGCCCTGACGGCGGAAGTGGAACACGATGGGACGCTCGACCGGCTGCCGGGCGTACTCGACGCAATCGAGGGGCTCCGTCGCTCCGACGACGCGACCCTGCGGTGGGGCCGGTTCAAGCGGCAGGCTTACTATGCCGGAGACGCGAGCTGGCAAGACGTGCTCGACTCCGTGGAGGCGCTGTTGCAGGCAGCGATTCCATAGTGTGCGAAGGTGCACCGCAAATAGACGCCCAACAGCAAGTCCTGCTCCAAATTGAGTACCGACCTGAATTCTTGGCGTTTTGGTTGTAGCACTTCTCGAGCATGCGCTGCGCAGAGAAGACAATCACGGCGCCACCTTTCAACGCGCCTGCACGCGGAGTGTTGTGGGATTGGCGCGGGCACAATTCTTGACTTTTTCCTTACTGGAAGGGTGCAGGGGGGCGGCCCGAGACAAGAAGCAAGCAATCTGCCCGCACCGTTGCAAATGTGATTCAGCCATAATCCGAGTGGTAAATATGGGGTATCCCCAAATTGCCAATTTCAAATCGATTTGCGGGGCCGACGCAGGCGGCGCTCAGGGTTTCGGAGAGCGACAAGGAGCTGCTGCGCTTGATGCGAGATCTCCCGACAAAGGCGATCGAGCAGTTCGCGGTGAAGAACCTCGTCGATGAGATCGTGATAACGAACGAGGTCGAGGGCGTGAACAGCACGCGTCACGAAGTACACGAGACCTCTTCATGGCTGCTTTACGCAAGACGTTCGGCGAAGCTCGCGATGGCCTCGACCAGGCGCGGCTCGTCGACGCTGTAGGCGATGCCCGCGTCCGCAGACGCGAGCAGGGCG
>JAFUBE010000560.1 GCA_017460365.1 Eggerthellaceae bacterium | reverse complement strand
TGCCGAAGTCGCGCACTTCGTCGTCGGGAGAACGCAGGCGCATCTTGTCGGCGTCGCCGATATCCTCGATACGGCCGTCGCGGACAAGCACGGCGCTATCCGCAAGCGGCTCGGACGTAACGGGTATGATGTATTTAGCAATGAGGAGCATGGTGTCCTTACAGGCCAGTTTCACACATCGGGTTATCATATCATCTGTGGGAATGAGGTAGACTACCACTATGAGCGAACTCACGACAACGCACACGATTGACACGGCGACCGGCAAAGCCTCGGCCATCGGGCGCACGGAGTGCGCCCCTGCGGGATGCGGAGGGCCGATTGACACGGCGACTGGCAAAGAGGCGCCGGCCGAGCTCTCGACCGAGCGCGTGAAGGCCATCTTTTCGACCATCGCCCGTAAATATGAATTGTTCAACGCCGTTTCGAGCTTCGGTGCGTATCGACGTTGGCTCGACGGCATGATGAGGCAGGCGCCCATCGCGCCACACCACGACGTGCTCGACATCGCCGGCGGCACGGGCGATGTCTCGCGCTGGGTCGCGCGGTTCAAGCGGCCGAAGCACATCCAGTGCACCGACCTCGTTCCCGAAATGCTCGACGTTGCACGGGCGCACGCGGCACGCGGCGATTTCGGCGATACGCCAATCGATTTCGATGTGGTCGACGCGCAAAACATTCCCTACGAGGATGCTTCGTACGACGTCATCACCATGGCTTACGGCATCCGCAACATGCCCGACCGCCCACGCGCCCTTTCGGAAATGCACCGTGTGCTGAAGCCGGGTGGAACGCTCGTGTGCTTGGAGTTCTCGACACCCCCGAACCCCCTTTGGCGCACGCTGTACCGTTTCTACCTGACGCACCTCATGCCCTTCTGGGGAGCGCTCATCACCGGCGACAAGTCGGGTTTCGTGTACCTGGCGAAGTCGATCCGCGCCTTCCCCGATCAACGCGGCCTGGCTACCATGATGGAAAACGCCGGCTTCCACGACATCACCTGGAAGAACTACACGGGCGGCATCGCCGCCGTTCACGTCGCGCGCAAGTAGCGCTCCCGGCGTTTTCGGCCGTCAGCCCCTTCCGGCTCCGCGCGAGCTAAACGCTCGTCGCTTCGGCGCGGCATGTTCGCGAACTCGCTTCGCTCAAACAGCGCGAACATGACCGCCGCGCCTTCGCTCCTCGCAGCTTGCGAAATCGCCGGAAGGGCCTGCGGTCCGCACCGCCGCTCAAGCGTCTTGACGTAGCGACTTCTGCTGGTACAACCCGTTATCTGCAAAGCCGAGCTTGCGGTAGTACTCGCGCGTTCCGACGGCACTGATTACATTCAGGCAATCGTAGCCCTCGCTGTAGGCGATTTCGCACGCACGCTCGATGAGCCTGCGGCCAAGCCCGTGATGCTGGGCCGAAACCCCCTTCGCATCGACGGATGTCGCGAAGCCGTACACATGCACTTCCCTGATCATGGCCTCCCCCGCCTTCACGGGTAGGTCCTCATACCGGCTGAACGCCTCTTCTTTCGGCAGCGATAAACGCAGGAAACCGGCGATCTTGTTCTCGGGCGTCACCCATTGCAGGAACACCTCGTTCGTGGCTGTCGTTTCGTAGGCAACTTCGCTCATTTCCAATTCATCCACATCGGCGCCTTCCGTGCCGATTTCTCGGAAGCGGATTTCGCGCACACCGTCAGCGTACGGCGCAAGGTAATCGTCGACGATTTGACGCAAGTTCGTCTTCTTGTTGCCGACCAGGATATCCTTTGCTGAAATATCGCGGATCA
>JAFUBE010000559.1 GCA_017460365.1 Eggerthellaceae bacterium | reverse complement strand
GTCCTTCATGAACGAGTCGAGGCCGCGATCGGTCAGCGGATGCGCCACCATCTTCTTGAGCACGCCGAACGGCACGGTCGCGATATCGGCGCCCATGAGCGCCGCTTGGGTAACGTGGTTCGCGGAGCGCACCGACGCGGCGATGATCTCGATCTGCTCGCCGTTCACGGTGGACTCTCGGAAGTCGTAGTTGTTAACGGCCGCAACCACGTTGTTCAGCTGATCGAGGCCATCTTCGGAAATGTCGTCGAAACGCCCGATGAACGGGCTGATGTAGCGTGCGCCCGCGCGTGCGGCGAGCATGGCTTGGGGCACCGTGAAGCACAGCGTCATGTTCACCGGGATGCCCTCGTCGGCGAGCGTGCGCGTAGCGGCAAGGCCCTCGACCATGGTGGGAACCTTCACGACGACGTTCGGCGCGATTGCCGCAAGGCGGCGGCCGTCGGCCACGATCTCATCGCGGCTCATGGCGACGCTTTCGGCGCTCACCGGACCGTCCACGATCTCGCAGATGCGGGCGATATGGTTCTCGAAATCGCTGAGCTTGCCGCCAATGCGCGCGTAAAGCGACGGGTTGGTGGTCACGCCCGCAAGCGCACCCCAGCTGGCGGCCTCTTCGATTTCGGCCAGGTCGGCTGTGTCGAGAAAGAACTTCACATTGCCTCCTTAAAGCGCAACGTATGCGCAAACGCACACTCCGCCCGCCTGCAGCTACGTTACTTGGGAATTGAAAGACGGACTCATATTAATCGATGTACTTCGCAAGCGCAAGGAAACTGCACGAAAACAAAACCACGGTACCGTTCATCCGCGCGGTATGACACTTCCCGTCAGACGCGAAGTGTCACATCCAACCGCCGCGGCGTACAATGGAACGGCAACGGCGAAGGGCGCGAGAAACGGACAGGCCATGGATAAATTGAAGCTCTACGACATACTGTACGCGCTCACAGCAAGAGACGGGCGGGAAGACGCGCTCTTCGGGGATTGCGGGCAAGCCGCACGCGTGGCATTCTCGCGCAGCCTCGCCGGAGAAACGTTTCCCGAAATCTGGTTCGAAGTGCCGCTCGCAGGCGAGAGGTGGCTCGACTTCCATGCGCTCGTCTCGCACGAAGACGTCGCAGGAACGCAGGCGGCGTTCTCCGGGCAAAGCGGCGTCTACGCCGACGCGCTCGACTGGTTCTCGTCGCAACGGGAAAAGGCCGTGAGGCAGCTCGCGTTAAGCTACGATACGCACACAGGCGATGTCGACAACCCCGCCGTGCAGCTGCTCGTCGGCGGAACCGACGCATCGGTGCCGCTCGGATATTTGGAAGCCATCGGCCGCGCTGACCTCAAGGATGCCTACCGTGCTTTCACGGGAAGCATGCCCGAACAATGGTATGCCTGTTATATCGGGTCGTTTCCGGGAAGGCAGGCGGCCGACACGGCGCCGTGGGTGCGCATAGAATGCATCATGGGCGACGTGCTGCAGCAGGCGTATGCGAAGAGTGCCGACACGCTGCGCGAGCACTTGGGGCGCGTCGGGCTCGACGGCATCGGAGAAGACGCGATCAAGGGCATCTGCGAGCTCGCGCGCGCACCTTTCCCGCTCGAGCTTCAGTTCAACGTGGGAACGAGCGGCGAAGCCATGCCGGTGATCTCCGCCAGCGTTCGTTTCCAGCCCACCGACTGGATAAACGAGCAGAGCCAGGAAAGCATCGCCGAGCTGGTTGGCCATGTACGGGACCAGGGCTTGGACGACGGGCGCTCGGAGCGGCTTGCGGAAATCCTGTTTTCCACGCGCGTGGCGCATGGGGACGAAGCCGCCACGGTCTCGTGCTTCCCCGCTTTCCTCAAGCTGCGCTGGTGCGCGGGAGAGCCCGCATGCGCGAAAGCCTACTTGATGGCCATGGTGCAATAAAGCCAGGGGCGCGTCTTCATCATCGCCCCCGACGCGAATGCGGCACGATTGATGGTCACGACAGGATGGGCGTGAACACGAGATAGGTGATGAAGGCGGCGATCCAGGCGATGGCGCATTCCATCACCACGATGGCAAGCGCCCACTTGCTGCCGAGTTCGCGCTTGATGGCGGCAACGGCGGCCACGCACGGCGTGTACAGCAGGCAGAAGACCAGAAACGACAAGGCCGCAGCGGGCGCGAGCGCGGAAGCGAGGGCGGCCGTTCCGCTGTAGAGCACCGACAACGTGGACACGACCGTCTCCTTCGCGAGGAAGCCGGCGACGAGCGCGGTCACGAACTGCCATTGGCCGAAGCCGAGCGGCGCGAAAGCGGGCGCGATCCAGCCGGACACGAGCGCAAGGATGCTCGATTCGGGGTCCTCTACGAGCACGAGCTGCGGTGAAAACGACTGCAAGAACCACACGACGATGGTGGCCACGAAGATCACCGTGAACGCGCGCGTGATGAAGTCGCGCGACTTGTCCCACACGAGGCGCCCCACGCTGCGCGCCGTGGGCATGCGGTAGCTCGGCAGCTCCATGACGAACGGCACGGCTTCGCCCTTGAACGCCGTGCGGTGCGACACCGCCCCCACGATGACGGCCACCACGATGCCGAGCAGGTAAAGCCCCACCATGATCCAGCCAGCTTGCGCGGGGAAGAACGCCTCGGCCACGAAGCCGTAGATGGTGAGCTTCGTCAGGCAGCTCATGAACGGCGTGAGCAGGATCGTAAGCTTGCGGTCGCGCTCGGAGGGAAGCGTGCGCGTGGCCATGACGGCCGGCACCGTGCAGCCGAAGCCCATGATCATCGGCACAATCGAGCGGCCCGACAACCCGATGCGACGCAGCGTGCGGTCCATGACGAACGCGACGCGCGCCATGTAGCCGGTGTCTTGGAGAAGCGACAGGAAGAAGAACATGACCACGATGATCGGGAAGAACAGCAGCACCGTGCCCACGCCGTTGAACACGCCCTCGATCACGAACGATTGGATGACCGGCCCGGCGTTGGCGGCTTCGAGCGCCCCTTGGGTCGCTTCGGCGAGCGCGTCGATTCCGAGCTGGATGAGGTCTTGCAGAAACGGCCCGATCACGTTGAACGTGAGCAGCAAGATTGCGGCCATGATCGCGATGAACATCGGGATGGCGGTCCAGCGGCCCGTGAGCACGCGGTCGATCGCGCCGCTGCGGCGGGCGGCGGCGGTTTCAGCAGGCCTGACCACGCAGGCGGCCACGACCTTTTGAATGAACGCGAACCGCATGTCGGCGATGGCGGCGGCGCGGTCGAGCCCGCGCTCTTCTTCCATCTGCTCGACGATGTGCTCGATCATCTCGATCTCGTTTTGATCGAGCGAAAGCGCCTCGCGCACGCGCTCGTCGCCCTCGGCGAGCTTGGTCGCCGCGAACCGCACGGGTATGCCCGCGCGTTCGGCATGGTCTTCGATGAGATGCATGATACCGTGCAGGCAGCGGTGCACCGCACCGCCGTTTTCGGTCGCATCGCAGAAGTCGAGGCGACCGGGACGTTCCTGGTAGTGCGCCACGTGCACGGCGTGGTCGACGAGCTCGCCGACGCCCTCGTTGCGCGACGCCGAGATCGGAACGACGGGTATGCCGAGCATGCCTTCCATCTCGTTCACGCGAATCGAACCACCTGACGACTGTACTTCGTCCATCATGTTGAGCGCGAGCACCATGGGAACGTCGAGTTCCATGAGCTGCATCGTGAGGTACAGGTTGCGCTCGATGTTGGTCGCGTCGACGATGTTGATGATGCCGGTCGGTTTCTCGCCGAGAATGAACTCGCGCGACACGATTTCCTCGCTGCTGTACGGCGACATGGAATAGATGCCCGGCAAATCGACGACGTCGGTGTTCGCATGGCCGCGGATAGGGCCGTCCTTGCGGTCGACCGTGACGCCCGGGAAGTTGCCCACTCGCTGATTCGCACCGGTGAGCTGGTTGAACAGCGTCGTCTTGCCGCAGTTCTGGTTGCCGGCGAGCGCGAAGGTGAGCATGGTGTCGTCGGGCAACGGGTTCTCGTCGGCGCGCGAGTGGAAGCGGCCGCCCTCGCCGAGGCCGGGGGGCTCGGCATCGACTTGGCGCGCCCTCTTCTCCCCGCCGGCTTGCGGATCGCCGATGCCGTCCGCGAGCTCGATTTCGATCTTTTCGGCATCGGCTTCGCGTAGCGTGAGCTCGTAGCCGCGGATGCGGTACTCTATCGGGTCGCCGAGCGGCGCCCTCTTCACGAACGACACGCGCGCGCCCGGAATGACCCCCATGTCGAGGAAGTGCTGGCGCAGCGCCCCTTCCCCGCCGACGCGTGTGATGGTCGCGTTTCCCCCCTCGAGCGCGTCGAGCGTCATAACGCGCCCTGCGTCCGCTATGCTTTCCGCCATAAGCGTTACCCCGTCTCTCGGTTTCCTGAGGCATCAGTATATCGGCAGGCCGCACCTGGCACGGAAACGCTCCGAAAACGCCATCGTTTCCCCGCCTCTCTTCGCGCAGTGCCCGCGGTGGCGCTCCTCCTCCGCTTCGGGCCTGGCGCCAAACGGGGCAGGTGCGCCACCGCGGGCCTTACATGAAAGGACTACGGATTCGCCAAGTTCCTTTTCGGCCTTGTTAAATCGCGGCAGCGTGAAAGCGCGGCGCGAACGTAGCCGCCTAGAATTATCAGGCGAGGAACGGGAGGTCGAACATGGCTAAACACATCTTCGTTACAGGCGGCGTGGTCTCGTCACTGGGCAAGGGAATCACGGCTGCATCGCTCGGACACCTGCTGAAAGCGCGCGGATACCGCGTGACCATGCAGAAAATGGATCCGTATCTCAACGTCGACCCCGGCACGATGTCGCCGTTCCAGCACGGCGAAGTGTTCGTGACCGACGACGGACACGAAGGCGACCTCGACTTGGGCCATTACGAGCGTTTCATCGACGAGAACCTGTCACGCGAATCGAACTTCACGCAAGGCTCGATTTACCAGTCGCTCGTAGCGCGCGAGCGTCGTGGCGACTTTCTCGGCGGCACCGTGCAGGTGATACCCCACGTGACCGATGCGATAAAGGAGCGGGTGCTGCGCGCGGCCACGCAGACGGGCGCCCACATCGTCATATCTGAAATCGGCGGGACCATCGGCGACATCGAAGGCCAGCCATTCGTCGAGGCGGTGCGCCAGCTGCGCCACGAGCTGGGACCCGATAACGTCGTGTTCGTGCACGTGAGCCTCGTTCCCTACATCGCGGCCGCACATGAGGTGAAAACCAAACCCACGCAGCACTCCGTGAAGGAGATGCGCTCGATGGGCGTGCAGCCAGACTTTATCGTATGCCGCTCCGACCACGAGGTAGACGATGGCGTGCGCGCCAAGATCGCGCATTTCTGCGATGTCGACGTAGACTCGGTGCTCAGCTGCGTCGATGCGCCGAGCATCTACGAGGTGCCTCTCGACCTGTTCAAGCAGGGCTTCGACGAGAAAGTGCTGCGCCGGCTGAATCTTCCCGAGTGCGAGCTTTCGCGTGTGCCGATGGCCGACTACGTGGAAGCGGCCGCGCGCTGCGAAGGCAAGGTGCACATTGCCGTCGTGGGCAAGTACACGAGCTTGCCCGATGCGTACCTGTCGGTCATCGAAGCGCTCGGGCACGCCGGCGTCGCATGCGGCACGCACGTCGAAGTGCACCTGATCGACGGCGAGGAGCTCGCAGACTCGAACGCCGCCGATAAGCTGTCCGGCATGGACGGCGTGCTGGTACCCGGCGGCTTCGGGCAGCGCGCTTTCGAGGGTAAGATCGCCGCCGCGCGATATGCGCGCGAAAATGGCGTGCCCTACCTGGGGATATGCTTGGGCTTGCAAGCGGCCGTCTGCGAGTTCGCGCGTCATGTGGCAGGACTTGCCAATGCGACGTCTGCCGAGTTCGCCGACGAGGGGACGCTCGGGACCGACGCGGACACCGCCTACGCTATCGACATCATGCCCGACCAGGTCGACGTCGAGGACAAAGGCGGGACCATGCGCCTTGGCTCCTACCCCTGCAAGATCGCGCCCGAAACGCTGGCGTTCAAGGCTTACGGCACTGAGCTGGTGTACGAGCGCCACCGCCACCGCTACGAGGTGAGCAATGCGTATCGCGAGCAGCTGGTAGAAGCGGGGATGACGATCTCGGGCCTATCCCCCGACGGGCGCCTCGTCGAGATGGTGGAGCTTCCCGATCACCCGTGGTTCGTCGCCACACAGGCGCACCCCGAATTCAAGAGCAGGCCGGGCAAGCCCCATCCGCTGTTCGGCGGCTTCGTCGGCGCAGCAGCCGTGTTTTCCTCCAGCGCCCAGGCGGAGTAGCATTCGGGTATCATGGTAGAACCGGTAAGGGGGATGCCATGGACGAATGCGTAATCGGCGGGCAGGCGGGCGAATCGGGATTCGACGAACTTGCGACCGCAATGAAAGACGACTTGTACTGGGTGCGCTTCTTCGCGCGACCGTGTTGCCCCGCGCCCGACTTGGAAGGCGCCACCGATATGCTCGACCGGCTGATCGGCGAGGTCGAAGCGCGGCAAGATTTCACACGCGAGCAGAAAGACGCGCTCGCCGACACCATCGAATCGCGCAAGCGGTGGTACGCCACATCGGGTCTCTGCCGAGGCTCGCGGGCGTGACGAGAGGGCTGCTCCGCCTCCCGCCAGGCCCGAAGCGGCGCAGTTCCGCGGGCTACCCCACTTCG
>JAFUBE010000558.1 GCA_017460365.1 Eggerthellaceae bacterium | reverse complement strand
TCTTCACGTAATCAGCGACGATCTGCGCGAACACGATGCCCGGCGCGGGGAACATCTTCTCGGGCAGCACGTTGAAGCCGACGGTCGCCAGCTGCCATGCGGTCAGCACGGCCAAAATGACGGCCGTGACGTCGGCGTACGTATCGCGCGTCGAGCGCTTGTGCGCCACGATGCAGCCGATAAGCCCGATGAGGAACACGCCGATGCCGACGACGAGCGCATAGGCCGTTTGCGGGTCCTTGCTCGCCTGGTTCGGAAGCGCGAGGGAGGCTGCGAACAGGACGAAGAAGACAAGCGACGGCGTGATCAGCCGCGTCCTCCACGACAGTTCGCCAGTCGCCTTCTTCTCGGACGCACGCTTGCTCCCACGCACGTCTCGCTCGGTTTGCGTGTCCGCGCCCTCGGCGATGGCCGGGGATGCAGGTTGCGCTGTCGCGCTCAGTACCTCGACGCTCATCCGGAATGCACCTCCTGGTACTCGTTCTCAAAGAAAATCTGTGCAAGCTCGCCGCGAAACGCCACGTAGTCGGGGTCTTGAAGCAGCTCGAGCCGATGACGGGGACGCCGCAGCGGCACGCGGAAATCGGCGCGGATGCGCCCGGGCTGCATCATGATGATGCGGTCGGAGAGCAATATGGCTTCCTCGAGGTCGTGGGTGACGAACACGACCGTCTTGCGTTCGGACCCCGGCTCGCCCTCCCACAGCTCGAGAAGCAAATCCTGCAGCACAGCGCGGTTGCGCGCGTCGATGGCACCGAACGGCTCGTCCATGAGCAGGACCTCGCCGTCTTCCGCAAGCGCACGCGCGATGGCCACGCGTTGCTGCTGGCCGCCCGAAAGCTCCTTGGGAAAGCGATGGCCGAAACCGCCGAGCGAAACCTTTTCCAGGTACTCGTCGGCGACTATTCGCCGATCGCGTCGGCTCAGCTCGGGCCGAGCCTGCTCAAGCGCGAACTCCACATTGCCGCGCGCGGTCATCCACGGAAAGAGCGAGTATTGCTGGAACATCACGCTGCGCTCGGGGCCGGGCCCGACGACCGTGTCGCCACCGACCGTCACGGTTCCGCGCGTCGGCGGCAAAAGGCCTTCGAGCACGGCGAGCAGCGTCGACTTGCCGCAGCCGCTCGCGCCGATGACGCTGGCGAATTCGCCGGCCTGCACCGAGAAGCTCAAGTCCTCGATGGCCGTGAACGTCCTCCTTCGTTGCGTCTTTTATTCGTGCCGAGCATTCTAGACACCGACAGAGGCACCCGACCAGCAGGTTCGCCACGGGTGAAATCGATGGACGACATTCGGAAAAACGTATATGCCTGGCGCAGAAAGTGGGGGGAATCAGGCAAAAAGCCTGTTCATTGGGTGGTTTTTATGGCGGCGGGATGGAGGCTTCCCCATTGTCGGTTGCAATCCATAACGCAAATTGCAGAGGTTAACGCAATATTTGCAATTACCCCCGCAAAACCTGGGGTGTTTCTTTGCGTTCACCCCTGCAATTCCGGGGGTCCTCCCGGTATCCCGGGCTGCATACGGTCGATTTCGGGCATGCTCGCGCAAGGGCCGGGGCCCTTTCTTGCGGAGCTAAACGCAAAGCTGCGCCCCTACTGCTCTACCGCATGGGCGAGCAGCGAGGGCCTCAGCACCACCTCCTCGATCGGCAGCTTCTCAACGCCGATGAGGTCGAGGAACCCATCGGGCAGGAGCAGCTCCGCCAGGTCGATCGGGCATCTTCCGAACAGGGACGCCCTGGGATAGGAGTTCACGTGGCTTGCCGCTACGGCCAGGTCGCGCTCGGACAGGGCGTCGAAGTTCGAGCGCCCCTTGGGGAGGATGCGGCGCAGCTGCTCGTGGTTGCGCTCATATGCGCCGAGCAACGTTATGTGCTGAGCATAGCCATGACCTTGCCTTGAGGCCGCCATTCAACACATAACGTTGCGTGGGCCTTACAGCGAGTTCAGGAACTCCAATACGTCGGCCGGGGCCTTGTAGCGGGCGGCCTGCGCCGTTGTCCCGAGCCCGAACGAGGCCCGCACCTTCGCGAGGGCCTCTTCCTTGGCGGCCATGTTGGTGACCACGTACTTGTGCGTCGTGTTCACGCTCTCGTGCCCGAGCCATATGGCCACCGTCGCGATGTCGACGCCGGCGTAGAGCATCGCCATCGCGCATGCGTGGCGGAACGTGTGCGGGGATATGTTCCTCGACTCGAGCTCGGGGTGCAAGGCGGCGGCTTTGGCCACGACGGCGTCTATCCTCGAGCGGGCTCCCGACCTCGTGAGGTGGTCGACGTTGCGCCCCTCGAAGACGTAGTCTTCGCCGCGCACGCCGCCGTCCCGCATGTATTCGATTAGCAGCTGCGACGTGTCCTCCCACATCGGCAGCGTCCTGTCCTTGCGTCCCTTCCCCAGGAAGTGGACGTGGCATCTCCCACCCGGCACGACGCGCACGTCGTCGCCGGTCAGCGACACCAGCTCGCTTATTCTGGCGCCCGTGTTGTAGAGCATCGCAATCATGAGCTCAGTCGCCGACCCGGGCTCGCAGCACCCTAGCAGCCACCCGACCTCCTCGGGCGTGAGGTAGTCGACCTCGCGCCTGCGCTGCTTGCGCCTCGGGATCTCGGTTATCGCCCTGTACTGCGCGAGCCGGTCGAGATCCCTGCGGGCGGCGTACCGGGCGAACGACTGGAATGCGGTAAGCCTGCAGTTGACGGTCGCGGGCGAGCAGCCCCTGTCCTCTTCCAGGCTGGCCAGGAACGCGCTCACGTTGCCGGCGGCGACGTCGGCGACGGAGGCGTTCGTGGCCGCGACGCCCCTGTCGGCCTCCAGCCACTCGAAGAACAGCCTGAACGCGTCGCGGTACGCGGCGATGGTGTTGGGCGACGCCTTCCGGTCTCGCCCGAGCCACCCGAGGAAGAAGCCCTCCACGAGCGACGCGAGCGTCACGGCCGTCACGGCAGGCCCCCTTCCGACATCGAGGCGAACGCGGCCGACGCCACCTCCATGAGCTCGGGCGTGCCCGTGAGGTACCAGTACGTCTCGGCAGCCGACTTGTGGCCCATGCACGTGGCGAGGACCGGCAGCAGCGAGTTCACGTCCTCGCCGGCCGCGTGCCACCCCAGTATCGTCCTGACGGCGTACGTGTGCCGCAGGTCCATGGGGCGCGGCGGGCGCCTGCGCCAGACCTCCCCGCGGCCCAGCAGGATGCACCTGATCTCGCAGAACGTGTGCTCGAACCCGTGGAGGGTCGCCGGCGCGTCGCCGTCGGAGACGAACAGCCTCGTGCAGGATCCTCCGGTCCTCGCCGCGTCGCGGCGCTCGCGGTAGGCAAGCAGCGCGTCGACGGCAGTGGGGTCGAGCGGGACGATGCGCTCGCGCTTGTTCTTCGCCTTTCTCACGGTCACGACGCCCGCCGCCGGGTCGAGGTCGGCATCCTCGAGCCCGCACGCCTCGCCGGGGCGCATGCCGGTCGCCCTCAGCAGGCCTATCATGGCCGAGTACGCGAGCGGCTTGGTCTTGTCGCGCTGCGTGTACAGCCCCGCGGCGCCGCGCATGAGCAGCGACACCTCCTCGTCGGTGTATATGTACGGGGTCACGCGGTTGCTGACCTTGCCCAGCAGCCCCGGCTCCATGCACGGCGGCGTTCCGGACAGAGCGCAGCTGTGGTCGTGGACGCACCTGGCCATCTCGTAGCGCTTTATCTCGTAGCCCTCGGCATGCCCGGCGCCGCTCCTGGCCCAGGCGACCGCGATGTCGGCGTCGATGGGGCCGGCGTGGCCGACCGAGTCCGCGAACCTGGCGAGCTGCCGCAGCGCCGACGCCTCCGACCTCATCTCGACGCCGATCCCGTTCTTGTAGGCGATGTAGGCCTCCACCTGGTCGGACACGCAGCTCATGACGTCACCTCCCCGGGCCAGGGCGATGCCGCCTTGCGCAGCCGTTCGGCGTCGACGCGCAGGTAGCCCATGGTGGTCTTGACCGACTCGTAGCCGAGCACGTCGGCGACGAACTTGATGGGGACGCCCCCGTTGACCATGGCGCTCACCACGGCCCTGCGCAGCGAGTGCGTGCCGCGCAGCATGACGCCCGCCTTCTGGGCGGCGAGCTCGATGGCTCCCCCGACCTGGCCGAACCCCATGAGCTCGCCGGGTGCCTCGTTGCCGCAGGGCAGGAACAGGCTGCGCGACGCGGCTCGCGGGCGGCCGTTCACGACGTAGTCCTGCAGGGCTGAGCCGGTCCCCTCGTCGAGGGGGATCGACCGGTCGGATATGCTCTTGGAGTCGCGGACCCGCAGGACGCCGTTGGCCCAGTCGACGTCGCCGAGGTCGAGCAGGGCCACGTCGCTCTGCCTCAGGCCCAGGTTGCCCATGAGCAGCAGCATCGCCAGGTCGCGCTTGCCGCGCGTCGTCGACGTGTCTATCGACTCGCGCACGGTCGCGTAGTCCGAAGCCGGCATGCACGCAGGCAGCTTGTCCGCGACGGCCGGGCCGGTGAACGTCAGCTCCGCCACGGGGCCGGCCGTCTCCGAATAGCCTTCGGACACGAGGAACCGCGCATATGACCTGACCTCGGTGCAGAAGCCCCGCCGAGTGGGGGCCGACTTGCCCGATAGGCCCCCGGATACGTACGACGAGACGCTCTCCGCGCACACCTTATCCCGGGAGAAGTCGCCGCAGAACTCCGCGTAGAGGAACTGCCTCACCTTCTGCACGCGGTCGCGCACGGTCGTCGCGCTCAACGTACCCAAGGATTCCAGGAAGGCCCTGAACTTGGCGCACTCCTGCTCGATGCCCTCGTCTTCTGCGTAGTCGGCGAAGTCGAACCGATTGCACCAGCGCTCGCCGAACCTCATCGTCCAGTAATACCTGACGGCGGTCGCGGTCACGCCAATCCCCGACGTCACGGGCACCTCGCCGATGTACTCTTCGACAAGCTCCCTCAGCTCCTCCTTGCCAAGCTCCATCGCTTCCGGATGCTTGGAGAGGAATGTCCTGACCCTCTTCCAGTAGAGGTTGCAGACGTTCTCCGAGTTGCCGTTGTCGTCGATGAACGCCTTGAACATCCCGACGTGCTCTTCTTGCGTTGCCATGAGCCGTTCTCCTCGTATATTCTTTCTGCCACGGTTTTAGGGTGTGGCACCCACCACTTCCTACGCAGTGGCCGCGTTCTTTACCTTCGCTGGCGAATATGGGATCAAGGACGCGCAATGGGCGGAGGGCGCACGGCGTCTCCTGGAGTTGAGCTCTGTAAGAAAGGCTTGCGCCTCC
>JAFUBE010000557.1 GCA_017460365.1 Eggerthellaceae bacterium | reverse complement strand
CAGCATCAAGGCGAAGCGGGCGATTGGTGGCAGCTGTACTACGTGAAAGGGGAGAGCGCGGCCGCCGTGCCCGCTTTCGATGTGTGCCTTGGCGAGACAAAGGTGCCCGAAAGCGAGTACACGGTCTCCTACAGGCGATCGTACTGGGACGAAAGCAAGAACAAGGACGTGGAGAAGAAGGTGAAAGCATCGCAGCTCACTCCATCCGGGAACCCGTATGACAAGACGAGCTGCGAATACAGGATAATCGTCGAGGCAAAAGCGGAAAGCGGTTATGAGGGGACGTACGACAAAGCGATGATATGCGTAGCCGACCAATACGGCATCGGCCACTACACGGAGATGCGCCTCATCAAAGCCAAGGCCGCATGGCGTTACGCCATGAACGGAATGAACAGCAACTACTACGTCATCCCCGCGGTCAGCGCAAAGGACACCCTGAACTCGCTCAAGCTCATTGCAGGAAAGACTGCAATCGCCAAGAAGAGCTACACGGTATCCTATTACAAGGCAAAGCGGAACGTCGTTAAGAACGGTTCGCCAATAGAGAAAGCCAAGACGGGCAAGAAGCTGAGCGCACCACCGACTGCCGCCGGCAGCTACGTCATGGTGGTCAAGGGCAAGACGCCATACTATGGCACCGACTACATTCTGTTCGACGTTCAGGACAAGATGTCGGAGGTTGCCATCGCCACGTTGAAGACCCAGAAATACACTGGCAAGGCCATAACCCCCAAGCTCACGGTAAAATACAAGGGCGCGACCTTGAAACAGGGCAGGGATTACACGGTAACGTTTGCGAACAACGTGGAGGCCGGTACCGCCACGGCCACTATAACGGGCTGCAGCAAGGTATGGGCCTTCGAGCCCCCGAAATCGATGGACGACGACTTCATCGTCGAGAAGAACAAACAGCGCTTCTTCATCGGCTCGAAGAGCGTGACGTTCAAGATCGTGAAATAGCAGCGTTGTTGCCGGCTGTCATGGGGCGAGCATGCCGAGAGCGACATGTGCTCCCGGCATGCCGTGATGTGCCGTATTGCGTTAGGCATCGTCAGCAAAAGGTCAGTATAGGACGCGATTCGGTCGGTTCGAGTCGTCGTCCGACGTAGCGCATCGCCGTATAAAACTAACCTTCTACCTGCGAATTCATGTCGAAGGAGGCGGAAGGCGTAGAATAGCGTAGAACCACCGAACCATCCTCCGTCCCCTGTTCACGCGAGGTCATGTAACATTCGGGAGCATGAACGCGCTTATCGCACATATGCTGGAAGCCGAAGTGCGGCGGTTCTCGGTGAACGACTACCGGGGGCTGCCCGATGCGCCGGCGTTCAGCGTGGTTGAGGGCACGTTGCCCGTTGTGGTCTCTGCTCCGCATGCGGTGTCGCAGTTGCGCAAAGGGCGCGTGAAGCCCTCCGATGACTTCACGGGTGCGTTGGCGCTTGCCGTGGCTGAGCTGTCCGGCGCCAGCTCGATTGTCGCGAGCAGGTACGACGCGTGCGATCCCAACTGGGATCCGTATGAGCGCTGCGCGTACAAGCGGGCGCTTGCGGGCATGGTGCGCGAGCTCGGCGCGGTTGCCGTGATCGACCTGCATGGCGTGCCTGCGGCTGCGCCCGATGCAATTGAAATCGGCTCGGCTGACGGGCGCACCGTGCGGGCCATGCCGGGTGCCGACGTGTTCGCCTGCCGACTGTTGCGCGACCGTCTGGGTAAGCACTTGGAAAAGCGCGGCAAGACCGTCAGCCTGAACGCGCGCCATGCAGCGCGCAGCCCCAACACCGTTGCGCACGCCGTTGCCCGCGAATGCGGCATCGCCGCCCTTCAGGTCGAGCTCTCGACACCGTTCCGCGTGCCGTGCTACGTCGAAGGTCACGTGCCGCCGGGCGAGGAGGTTCCCTTCACGAGCGGCCAGCTGCCCATCGAGTTGGATGCGCGCCGAAACCCCGATCCCTCCTGCGTGGAGGCCACCGCGCAGGCGCTCGCCAACCTGTCCCGCATGCTCGCAGAAGGTCAAACGAGCTAGCCAGCTCCGACTTGGTTGCGTTTGCTCGGCAGCCCACGTGCAGTGAAACACGGTGCCAGGCACCAGCCTCACAGCGCTGCGAATCGCTTGTTGGGAATGCCGGTCTCGCAGGGGACGAGGTGCTGGCATTTCCCGCAGCCGTAGCGCGGCTTGAAGCGAATCTTCGTCTCTTCCAGGTAGACCCAGCACGTCTGGTAATCCTTGCCATGTTCGAGCGAGAGCGCATCTACGGGGCACCGTTTCGTGCAGGCGCCGCAGCGCGTGCAGTACGCGTAGGGGTCGTCGCCGTACGGGCGCGGCGTCGGCGTTATCGGGGCGGTCGTGATAATGCTGCCGAACCGCCCGGCCTTGCCGACGCGCGTGATCAGGTGCGCCGACAGGCAGAAGGTGCCAAGGCCCGCCGCGAACGCGACGTGGCGCTCGGACCAACTGCTGACGAACATCGGCCGGCCCACGGCGTCTTCCGGCTCGCGTTTGTCGATCACGAGCGACGGCTCAAGCGCGGGGATGCACGTCGCGAAACCCTCGTTGCGCAGCCAGCCTTCGACTATGCGGTCGGTCGCATGGATGAACTCGTGCCCCTCGATTCGCCCGTGCAGCCATTCGTCCGATGGCACGCCGAGGTTGTCCCAGTTGCTCTTGCGAACCTGCTCGGAGAACGGGTAAAAGATGGAGATGATGCTCTTGGCGCCTGGCAGCCAGTCGCTCGGCAGCCTGAACGTGTCGCCGAGGATGGCGTCTTCGGCCTTGATGCGCGCGAACAACGGCTCGTCGGCGCTCGCGCACCCGACGATGGGCGCGGCGAACAGCGGCGTCCCCGCGATCTCGTCGCGCAGCGCCCACTCGGCCTGGATGGCGTTGGCGGGGCTCGTCAGCACGTATTCGGTCAGCCTTCTTTGCAGCGCATCGACGTTCATGGGACCCTCCGTGTTCATGGTGTTCGCGGAGCAATTATTCAGGTACGTTTTCCATTATAGATTTCTGCAACCCTCTCTGCAGGAACGCAAGTCACTCGAAGCCACTGTGGAACGCGCAGCCTGCTTTCGCATCCGCCTGAATGCTGCAAGAACGCTAGAATAACGACCGAAACGACAGGCGTTAGCAAAGGGCGCTCACAGCACTGCGCCGCCGGGGGTTAGGCTGCATGCGAGGGTTTTTAGTCAAGGACAAGGCGTTCTATCGGGAGTTTTTCTGGCTTACGGCCATGATGGCCCTGCAGAACCTGTTGTCGTATTCGGTGAACCTCGCCGACAACATGATGCTGGGCCAGTACGACGAAACGTCGTTGGCGGCCTCTTCCATCGTGAACCAAATCCAATACCTGTTGCAGATGACGAGCGTCAACGGCTTGGGATCAGGCGGCGTGATCCTCATCGCGCAGTACTGGGGCAAAGGCGACCACGAGTCGGTGCGGCGCGTGATCGCGCTCACGATGAAGTTCGCGCTCGGGACGGGCGTGCTGTTCTGCGCCATCTGTGTCGCCGCGCCCGAAGCGGTCGTCGGGCTGCTCACCACCGACCAGGCGGTGGCGGCCGAGGCGGCGCGCTACTTGCGGGTCATCGGCGTGACGTATCTTGTGTTCCCGTTGCAGGCGTCGCTCGTACTATGCCTGCGCGGTGTGGGCGTCACGCGTTTGGGGCCGGTGGTTTCGCTTGTCAGCTTGGCGCTCAACATCATCGGCAACTGGTTGCTCATCTACGGCAACTGCGGTGCGCCGGAACTGGGCATCGAGGGTGCTGCCTGGGCCAGCTTAGCTGCGCGCGTGGTCGAGGTCAGCGTCGTGCTGGTCTTCGCGGTTCGCAATAGCACGCTTCCCCTGAAGCTGTCGAGTTTCCTGGCGCCCGATGCCTGCTTCCTCAAGGATTTCCTTCGCGTGTCGCTGCCCGTCGTGGGAGAAGGCGTGACATTCGGGGTGGCGAACATATTCCAGATCGCCATCTTGGGGCGGTTAACCCAGCCGGTCATCGCCGCTAACTCGATTGCCGTCACGATGCACCAGATCGTCACCGTGTTCGGTTTCGGCACCGCGAATTCCAGCTCGGTCATGATTGGGCGAGCTATCGGATCGGGTCGCATGGACGTGTTGAAATCGTATGCGCGCACCATGCAGCTGCTCTATGTGGGCATAGGCTTGGCGACGTGCGCCGTGCTGTTCCTCAGCATCGATTTCGTGCTGGGTTTCTACGCGATCGGCGACGAAACGCGCATGTTGGCAGCGGAGATGATGCGCATCCTGTGCTTCACGGTCGTGTGCAGCTGCTACCAGTACCCGTGCATGTGTGGCATCATCGCGGGCGGCGGCAACACGATGTTCGCGTTCGTGATGGACGTCGTGTTCACGTTGGGCGTGGCCATAATCGGCGCGGCCTTGAGCGCCTTCATGTTCGGCTGGCCGCCGCTCGTCACGTTCGCGCTGCTCAAGAGCGACCAGGTGCTCAAGTGCATTCCCAACGCCATAGTGGTGAACCGTTTCCGCTGGGCCCGCGACCTCACGCGGGGGTAGAGGGCTCCCCGACGGCCTGCATGACGCCCAAATTATCGTGTTGGCGGGTGGTCGGCGTGGGGAACGGGAGCCACGGTACGCCGAACGCGGTGCCGCGCCCTCCAAGCCCCTTTTCCCGTCATTCCTGGTCGACCTGCTGGCGCTCGACCAGATCGGCGAACTTACCGCCGAGGGCCATGAGCTCGTCGTACGAGCCGTCCTCGACGATGCGGCCGCCTTCGAGCATGACGATGCGGTCCGCCTCGCGTATCGTGGACAGGCGGTGTGCGATGGCGATGCGCGTACATTCCAGGCGCGCGAGCGCGTCGCTCACGTGGCGCTGCGTCACGTTGTCGAGCGCGCTCGTGGCCTCGTCGAGCATGAGCACGCGCGGATGTCCGCACACGGCGCGCGCTATGAGGATTCGCTGCCGCTGGCCCCCCGACACGCCTCCCGACCCCTCGCTCACAAGCGTTTGCATGCCCATCGGCATCTTGCGGATGTCGTCTGCGATGCCGGCGAGCTCCGCGGCCTCCCACGCGTCGTCGATTGTGGCATGGGGGTTCATGAGGGTGATGTTTCCGAACAGGTCGCCTGCGAACAGGTCGCCGTTCTGCATCACGACGCCGATGTTCCGGCGCACCGAGCGCGCGTCGACCGAGGCGAGGTCCTGGCCGTCGTAGAAGATGCAGCCGCCCGTCGGCTTCTCGAAGCCGAGCAGCAACCGCAAGAGGGTTGACTTGCCGCACCCCGTCGTTCCCACGATGGCAACGTATTCCCCCGGCTTGACCTTCAGCGACACGTCGTTGAGCACGAGCGGGAGATTGTCCGCGTACCTGAACGAGACGTTCGACACCTCGATGGACCCTTTGAGCGAGGAAATTTGCCGCTGGCCTGACAGGGTCTCGGGCACGGCCTTCATGATGGGCTCGATCATCTCGAGCAAGGGACGCAGGCGCGCGAGCTGGGGAATGGCGACAGCGAGCGCGGTGATGGCGCCCGACACCATGCCGAATGCGTAGTTGAAGGCCATATAGTCGGCAGCCGCTATTCCCGTCGTCGCGGCGACGCCGTAGAACGCAATGGTGCCTGCCATCGCGATGAGGGGCACGAGGGCGGGGGCTGCGAGCAGCAAGGCGGGGCGACCGTACAGGGCTTGCGCCATCCCGGCATACCTGCGCGCCCAGAAGGAGAACGCCCTGCGCTCGGCTCCCGCCACCTTGAGCTTCGCAACCCCGCGCAACAGGGCGGGAACGACATCCGAGAGCTCCGTCTTGCGCTTCATCTGCATCCTGTTGTACCGGACGGTCTGGCTAAGCGCCAGCAGCACCGCGGCAATCTGCAGCAGCGCCACCGCGAGAGCGGGCAGGGCGAGAGCGGGTGCAAACGAGAAAATCTGGACCACGTAGAGCAGCGAGAACACACACGTGAGCCCCACGTTGAGCACGCTCTTCGAGAACATCTCGGCGAGCAGCGAGGCGCTCGAGACGCGATGCGCGAGGTCTCCCGGCGCGAACCTCCTGAAAAACGACGGGGGCAGCAGCATGACGCGGGCGTAGACAGCCGCCTCCAGCTGCACCTGCAACTTCATCATGAGGCGGGCGTTTACAATCGAGCTGCTCACCTTTATGAGCGCTTGCGAGCAGACGATGCCGAACAGGAGCACGCCGATCGGTGCTATGAGCGAAGTCTGCCCCGAGGGGATGACGGCATCGAACAGCAGCCGATAGGCGGTGGTGGGCAGCATGCCGAGCAACGTGGCCAGCAGCGTAGCGGCAGCCAGAAGAACGTAGTCGGATACCGTGAGCGACTCGCGCATGAAATCGAGCACGTCGCGCGTGCCCAGCTCGTGGGCGGGCAAGGGGCGGTAGAAGCACAGCGCCTCGGGCTCGAGCAGCTCGGCCGCCTGCTTGCTCACGGAGACCCTGCGTTGCGTCTCCGGGTCTATAAAGGCGTACCCACGCGCGCCCTTGGGGATTATCGCAACGAGCCCGCCATCCTTAAGGCGACCCAGGTAGGTGCCGGCCGCATCGCGCCACCACGTGCCCTCTAGGCGCACGGGCCGCTTCATGACGCCCGTCGGGCGCAGCGCGCATTCGATGCGCTCCATCGGGTCTGTCACGTCGGCGGGCACTTCGGCTGGCTTTTGCCCGTAGAACGCCAGGATGGCGCCGAGCGCGCTGTCGGCTGCGGCCGCGTCCCCCAGCGTGAAGCGCGGTGCGCGCGCCGGCCCTGAAACCGAAGCTGCCAGCCTGGCGTAGGAATCCGCAAGCTCCGCCTCGTCGAGCCGGCGCCGCTCTTCGATTTGCTCCGAGAACAAGCTCATCTTCAAGCCTCCGTGCTAATTAGACCGCACGAGCTCGGCGTAGAGCCCGCCCTCGGCCATGAGCTGGTCGTGGGTGCCGCGTTGCACCACGCGGCCCTCGTCGAGCACGATTATCTCGTCGCAGTCGCGTATGGTGGAAAGCCGGTGCGCCACGACGATGCAGGTTATGCCGCGCTCGCGAATCGAGCG
>JAFUBE010000556.1 GCA_017460365.1 Eggerthellaceae bacterium | reverse complement strand
GGGGCCACCTCGACGGGCCTGCCCGGGTCGAGGGGCGTGGGGCTGTGGCGCTCGCGGCACGCCCTCACCCGGCAGCTGTCGCTGCAGTACCGGCGCGGCCTGCCGGTCCCCTTCTGCTCGAACATGCGCCCGCAGCGCTCGCAGTACGCCACCGCCACGCCGCCCACCTCCGTCCCGTCGGCTGCTTTTCGTTGCGGGATACGTTAACGGCGGGGTTACCGCAGCGCGTTTGCCTACGTCCACATGGCAGCGGAAGGCCCCCGGGCAGCGGATGCCGCGGGGGCCTTCTCGTGCTGTCTGCTCGATGCTACCCGTCCAGGCCGGGCAGCTCGTCCATCACCTTGCGCGCCACGGCGCTCCTGCAGCCGCAGCGCGGGCACTTGGCGAGGTGCCTGCCGACCACTGGCCCGAGGTCGGTGCCGCAGACGATGCAGAACCATCGCCACATGTCAGTCCACCCTCCTCTCGCCCCACGCGCAGAAGCCGTCAGGCTCGACATCGGGTGATTCATCGCAGTTGCGCCACTGATATGAGGTGCACCTCCAGTCTTTTTCGCGGAAAAATGCGCAGTCCCTGCACCGCACAATTTCCTCGCGCACAGGCAGCCACTTTTCGTGCTCGTAGCCGTTAGGCGTGACGCTTTTGAGAACGGTGTTGTTCGGTTCCGCGCCGTTCACGATGTACTCGCTCATTCGTCCACCTCCATCAGCTCGCGAATCTCGGCGGCCACATCCTCAATCACGGCAACCGATACACCAGCATCTTGCAGCACGTCCTCGATGGTGCGCGGCTTGTAGTGCGTGCATTGGTCTGGCCTGTGGTCATACGTCGTCGCGCGCTCGCCTAGCTTCGCTGCCGCCCATATATGGATGGAATACGAACTTGCCTATCACGTCCATATGGCTGATTATCTCCGTGCTGTTCATGTCCGCTGCCAACTTGTGCAGTTTCTCGATGCTCTCCATTAGTCCTCCCTCCTCTCGCCCCAGGCATAGAAGCCGTCGGGCTTCGGGTCGAAACGTCCCATGTCGCACCAGTAACCGCTCCGATATTCATGGTCACTCATATCAACGCGCAGCCATTTGCAATCCCTGCACCGCACGATTCGTTCATGCAACTTCGCGCCGTTCTGCTTGATTAACACCATGTTCAGCCCTACGAAGCGGTTGCTCCTGCAATCGCCGAAGTCAACGACGTATTCAGTCGGCCTGTACTCGCTCATTCGTCCACCACCCTCGCGCCGCAGTGCGGGCAATAGCTCGGCATTTTCTCATCGTGCCACTGGTAGTACTCGCCGTCGCATCCCCGCGACACGAGATTGAACAGCCGGTTTTGCTTGCACGTCCGCTCAACCCATCCTCGGTTGACGCTGTATTTGCACCGGCTGTGGTCTGCTTCATCCGCATAGCATGGTTGCGATTCACGGGTGTTCCATGCGTCGGTTATGCGCTCGACGGCCTTCGCCTCGTCCTCGTCCCATATGTCGAGGTGATGGAAGTTCGGCTCGTTCTCACACAGTGCCGTGGCTGTGTACCCGCCTACCCATTTCAGGGTTTTGACCTTCGCCTTGCCGCCGCAGAACGGGCAAGATTTAAGCTTCTTGCTCATCGCTCGCACCTCCTATGAAAAAGGCGTTCGTCCTAGTGGCCCTGTCGTAGGCATTGATGATAACGTCGGTCATCGTACTGAGATCGCCCATGTCCACAACCTTGGTCTCTCCAACGTAGGGCACCGTCTTAATGTCTGAATCGCTCAACTCGGACGCGCTGCACCCATTGATTGAACAGGCGAGCCGCACAGCGTCACCCCTGTTCTCAAACACTGCCACCGGGCGTCTGCTACCGTAGCTGCCGGTCATGACCACATGCATGTTCTTCATCTCAATCCTCTTTCTCTTCATCCGACGAGGCATT
This sequence comes from Eggerthellaceae bacterium, assembly GCA_017460365.1. Taxonomy (GTDB): domain Bacteria; phylum Actinomycetota; class Coriobacteriia; order Coriobacteriales; family Eggerthellaceae; genus UBA9715. The sequence goes on along the minus strand of JAFUBE010000556.1, from coordinate 1,505 downwards.
CGCGGCAAACGCCATTCCCGTCGACGTCTTCAAACAGCCGCGGCGTCTCGCTCCAGCACGCCTCGCATCTGAGCGGGTCGCCGTTCCAGATCGCGAGCGACACCCCCCCCGTCGCTGGTTGCGAGGGTGCCGCTTGTCAAGGAACTCTCCGAAATCCATCTTCTTGAACAGACCGGGTTGGTTGCACCAGGCCGCGAGGTCGGTGTAGAAGTTGCTCAAATCGTTCCCGGCCCGGTACACCGCGATGTCCCGCATGACATACGGCAAGCACTCGTGCTCCTTGAGGAACTCGACGCGCCTCACAGTTTCCTCTGGCGCCATTTTCGGCCCCACGTACACGAAGAACTTGAGCTTCCAAGGCTTTGGGATGTACCGCTTCACCAGCCCTAGCCTCTTCTCGACAAACGGGATCATCCGCGCGTCGTCAAGGGCAAAGGCGTATTCGCCCCTGTAGTTCAGCGCCGCGAGCCTCTCAAGGTTCGACTCGGTTACGAGCCTGATGTCCAACCCCTGGTTGAACTCGCAGCTTATCCTGTGCTCGGCAAGCCAATCCATGGCATCCTCCGCGCCGCCCCAGGCGAGGATGTTGTTGTCCATGAACACGGCCTTCTTGAAACCCCCAACGACCTCCTCGACACTGCGATAGGGTCTGAGCGCGCCCTCGTGCTTTGGCACCTTGCAGAAGTAGCAGTTGCGGATGCACCCACGGGTTATGAACCCGTGCGCCGTATCCTCCTCCGGCCCGTACCACGGCTCGCACGCCTCGATCTCGGGCGGCAGCATGCGCGTGCCGTCCCTCGACCCGACCCCACCGTAGACGACGTTCTCGCAGTTGACGACCTCGACCCTGTAGGCGTTGGTCTCGAAGATGTTCGACACCGCGACAAGCTCGTACCCGGCCGCGTCGATCACGCAGCTCTTGGAGTGCGGGTAGAACCCGTACCCGAGGTCGCGCATGTCGACCTCGCAACCCTGAGCCTCGTAGTAGGTCCTCATCCTGCGTATCGCGAGGTTCCACCTGCAATCCACATTCACGAGCATCACTTTCCGGGTCACGATGCCACCCCGACTACTATCACGACCGCGCCGATGAACCCCGCCAAAGCAAACAACATGAAGCTGAATGAAAGCAGCGCGGAAATCGGGTCATCCATGCACTGTTTTTTGAGCTTTTCAAGGAACTTCATTCTTTCCTCCCTGTAGTCCTAGCCATGATCGCGACGGTGCCGATGGCCCCCAGTGCGGCCTCGGCCGCTATCGCGAGGAACCCCCAGCCGGGGCCGAAGAAGAAACCAACGGCCACGGCCAGGGCGACCGCCACGATCGGCGACACCTTGGCGCCCTTGACCGTCGGGACGGCCTTGACCTCGCGGACCTCGAAGGGCAGGGCGGCGGCCCCAGTGGCGTCCATGTGGTTTGCGTTGCCCATTTTTCCTCCTGTTTCGTTAACCCGTAAGGGCCTTTTGTTAACAGCGGCCCCAATTTCGTTTACAGATACTCGGTGG
>JAFUBE010000555.1 GCA_017460365.1 Eggerthellaceae bacterium | reverse complement strand
GCCCCACTTACTGCAGACCCAAAGTGGGGTAGTTTCTAGAAAATGCGCTTCGGTAGAAGCACATTTTCGCGGAACTACCCCACTTTGGGTCTGCAGTAAGTGGGGCGGTCCGCGCGGGGATGGCCTCGCCCTACATCAGCTTGCTCACGAACGCGGTCTCGGCGCCCGAACCGGTTATCGCCGCGTTGAAGTCGGCGATGATGCGGCCGGTCTGCATCATCTGCTGGTACATGTTCTCCCCCGTCGACCACACGTCGCCGCTCTGCACGGCCTTGAAGTCGCCCAGCAGCGCGTTCTTGCGCACCAAGTCGGCGATGCTGCCGACGCTGCCGTCGATGGAGGCGTTGTAGATGATGACGTCGGCATCGCGCGCCTCGGCGTAGAAGCGCTCCATCTCAAGCGTGGCGCTCGACGTGGCGCTCTCGGCTTCGGGAAGCGTCTCGAAGATGTAGGTGCCGCCCGCCTGCCCGATCATGCGCGTGACGTAATCGCCCGGTTTGCGCACGACCGCCGCGCCGTTCGAGTTGATGTAGAAGAACGCCACCTTCTTGCCCGTGGGCGTGCCGTCGATGGCATTTACCCGGGCCACCTGCTCGTCGAAGAGCGCGTTTGCCTTGTCTTCCATATCGAGGAGCGCGCCATAGCACTTCACCCACTCGGTGCGTCCGAGCGGCTCGGGCTCGTAGCTCGACATCTCGGTGAAAACGGGGATCCCCAGCTCGATGAGCTTCTCGCGCACCGACGGCGTGTGGTTGATCATCGTGGACTCGATAGCGAGGCGCACGCCCTTGCCCAGCAGCAGCTCGTAATCGGGCGTGTTGTACTTGCCACCATAGGCGATGGCGCCCGATTCCATGGCCGCGACAGCGGCGGGAATATGCCAGTTTTCCTTAGCGATACCCGAAACGGTAATGCGATCGAGCGCTCCAAGCGCCTCGAACAGGCACATGGTGTCGGACGCGACCAGGTACACGTCGCCGAGCGGTTGTTGGATGAGCGTGATGTCGCCCGCAATGCCCGCAGGCGCGCTGGCTCCTTCCGGCACCGTGAGGTAGCGCTTCCCGTCGGACAGGCACAGCAGCTTGTAGCCGCCGTCGAAGTAATCGACCGTGAAACATTTCGCATAACTCAGCGGCAGGCTGGAGACGGGCTTCCAACCGTTGCCCAGATCGACGTTGTGGAAATCCGCCACCTGAGTCGTCGTCGAAGCATCATCAGCGCTCGACGAAGTGGCGCTCGAAGAACTTGCGGAAGCGGAAGAGGTTGTCGACGAGGATGATGACGCACCAGACGTCGCACCGACGCCCGTCTGCCCACACCCGGCCAGCGCGAGAGCAAGCGCTATCGCGGCGACGAATGCGATCGTTCTGGTAAACCTGCCCATGCGTTTCCCCTACCCTATTCCGTCGTTTGCCGGCACGGCGAATCCGTCAACTGAACTACGACTGCTTCAAAGTGCTCGAATCGAAGCGCAGCGTGTAGTCGATCATATGCGGTTCGCTCATGGCCGTGGTCTCGGCCTGCACGGGCAAATCCGCGTCGAGCGCGGACACGGGAATCTCGAACGTCGAGTTGCCCGACGAGCTGACCGGCTTGTACTGAGCGCCGTCGACCACCATGAGGTCGTAGTTCTTGCTCGACCACACGATGGTCGCGACCATTTGCGACCCCGAGACCTTCAGCGTGGCGGGACTTTCCACCGTCGCCTTGCCCGACCCGCCCTGCAACGTGACCGCTATCGAGTACGTTCCGTCGGCGAGGTCGCCCGTGGAAGCCGCAGCGGACGAGGCGCTTGCGGAAGCGGATGCGGAAGACGAGGCGCTCGTCGCGGATGATGCGGAAGAAGATGCGGATGACGAAGCAGCCGCCGACGATGACGCAGCTGCCGAAGACTGAGCCGTCGACGACCCGCCGCCCGAAGAGCACCCCGTGAACGCAAGTGCCAAAACACACGGCGAAT
>JAFUBE010000554.1 GCA_017460365.1 Eggerthellaceae bacterium | reverse complement strand
TATGCACTTTCGCAGTTCTCGAAGCGTTCCAACGCCCCCACATGTCCCTGGCTGCCGTGTCCTCCACGTAATTGAGCCCTCCGTTGATGTCGCCGAAGGTCAGCTTGCGCCGGTATCCGGCCACGTAGTTGCCGTCCTCGTCGGTGTAGGGCAAGCCGGCGCCGTAGCCGTAGAGGGCCGTGTAAACGTCCTGCTCCAGCACCGTGCGGGTGCATCCGGCCATGTTCTTGCCGTATGTGAAGCGCAGCCCGTTCCACGAACCCCGTTCGTCATCCATGCGGATCGCCCGCGTGGCCACGCGCCCGCCCGAGACGGTGATCACGGGCGTCACCTCGCCACCCCAGACGGACGCCACGCGCCGCAGCGCCCAGAGCGCGTTCTGATGGTAGATGAGGGCACCTGCCGTGCCCAAGTCCGCGCAATACGCAATCGACCAGCGGGTAGGCGCCAGTACCGCCACCAAAGCCTGCGAGGCGGTCTTGTAGGAGAGCTGGACCTCCTCGATGAAGTCGTCGAGCAACTCGCAAAGCGACGACTCTGCGTAGACGCTGCAGAGCCCGGCCATGGGCTCTTCAGTTCGGACAACCACGTGTTCCCGCCACGTAGAGCCATCGAGCCATAACAAGCGGTCGCCCTTGTCGGGAACCTCGAAGCACTGGAACTCTATCGTGTCCTCGCCGTTGAGTTCCTCGGTGTGCACGAGCTCGCCGGCCACGCGCAGCGTGCCGATCCGCTCGTCCCAGCGCGAGAATCGGAAAAGGGTTGGAACAGCGCCTGCCATCACGCCCACCTCTCCGTGAAGCGGGCCTCATGGTAGCTGCAGCCGGTGATCGATAAGATCCTGTCGCCCGGCTCCAGGCTGAAGAAGTCGCTGCCGAGAGACACACAGTCGCGCGCGTCGGCGTCGTTGATGCGCACGGATTCGTCCGCGCAGTCGATAACGACCGTCTCGCCGCCAGCGAACTCGTAATCAATCGTGATGGACCGTCCCTCGGCCGGGTGCGACACGGAAAGGCTGGAACCCGCGCTCGCAACGAGGCGGAACTCCGGCAAGGTCGGCCACGTCCCGCCCACGTCGAACCGCGCCAGACGCTCGATGCGCTCCATGCCGTAGGCGATCGGGTCGAAAAGCGTGAAGGTGATGTCGCACTGCCCGTCGCTGAACAGCTTGTGCCACGCGCCTGCGGAAACCAGCAGCGCGTCGCGGTACGTCAACTCCGGTTCGTCCGGCAAGACGAGATCGCCGCCCCCGAACGCGCACAGCCAGAACGACAGCCTGTGCCGCGCGTCCGCCAGCGCGTTGACGTCGGCCCTGAATCCCAAATCAAGGAAAAGCCGCACGGTGACGTCGGCCGGCGGCACGTACCCGGACACGAGCATCGCGCCCACACGGCCGGGCACCTCGAGCGCCTCTGCGATTATCGGGTTGACCGATCTCGACACGACCTCCGCGCTGCAGAGCTCGGAGAAATCGTGCCCCGCGTAGAGTATCGACCTCATTGGTTCCCCCTCGCGCGCCCGTAGGCCGCGGCCCGCCGCTGGACCTCCCGCGCCGTCCTGTCGTAGTCGCCGAACGCCCGCGTGCGCCGCACTTCCGCCTCGATGGGCTTAGGCCGCTCGACCTGCCTGACCTTCGCGTGCTTCATACCGCCCTCACCGCCGTGACCTCCACCGTGAACTCGTAGACGAACCGCCCGCTGGAATCGCGCTCCCTGAAAGCGGGCGCCGTCGTGTCCAGCCCGACGATCCGCCACGGCCCCGATTCCGAGAACGGCTCCCATTCCGCGCCCCGCAGGAATGCCTCGAGCGCGATCGCCAGCGATTCGGCCTCTTCGGCGTCCTCGCGCACGACAAGCACGGACATCGGCACGGTCCCGCGCTCCTCGCCTTCGATGCGCGACTCGCGCTCGAACGGCCCTTCCGCCAGCACGACGGGCTCGGGCTCGTCGGCCGCGCTCGGCGCAAAAGTTGAGAAGTAGCCTGAGAAGTCGCCGCTGAACAGCATGTTCTTTATCAGATTCGCAACGAGCATGCAGATCAGCCCACTTCCAGTTCCCAATGATGAACCCGCCCGAACAGATCCTCGCACCGGTGACATTTACGAACCAGGTACGAGTGGCCTCGCACCGCCACGCGCGACCCGGCCGGCACCTCGAAGGCACCTGCGGAATTGACGGCGTCCACGAACACGGTCCCCGCGCCCGCGTCGGCCGATCGGTGCACGTCGTCCACAACAGATTGCACGGCGTCGAACCGCACGCCCGCGATCACAGCGGGCTCCCCGAAAGACCCGTCGGAAAGCTGCAGCCGCACGGTCATCGTGTCGGGAAGCGCTGCGCGGGGTATGGGCCGGAACATCCTCATCAGCGCACCCCGCAGAATGCGTAGCCCGTGCCCGCGAGTTCCTTCAGCGCCGCCTGCGTGGCCAGCTCCTCGCCCGTGGTGCCCTTGTTCTCGTAGTTCTTCACCGAGAACGACCCGATCGTGTAGCCGCCCACCTCGCCGGCCCCGAACTCGGCGAAGGCGTCCGTCGCCGCGCACACGGCCCGCTTGCAGGCGTCGTCGGCGGCGTCGACCCCGTTAACGGCGCAGAGCCACATCACGTGGGCCTCGCCCTGTCCGATGCAAGCCGAGAAGGCGGCCTCGGAAAGGCCGCCCCCGTACGTCCCGGAGTAGTATGCGTAATCGACTGCCACGTTTACCTACTCCGTGTCGCAGCTCACGTACACGCCGTCGAGCTTGGCCTCCATCAGGCTCACCAGGCTCACCTTGCGGTACTTCAGCATGTAGCTGTCCAGGCTCTCGAGCTCGTCCGGGCTGAAGATCCGGCTCGCGATGTGCCGGTCGAACTTGATCACGGCCGACTTCTCCACCACCATGAAGTTGATGTCCTTGCCGACCGCTGAGGTCATCTCGTAGTAGGAGCCGAGGTTGCTCTTGGTAGGAGACGCCACGGCCGTGTAGGTGTAGGCGCCCTCGGAACCCGAGCGCGTGTAGTACGTCTTCGAGGCGTCCACCTCGGTGTCGGCGGTGAGCTCGTAGCTGCCGGCCGCCTTGCGGTAGCCGAAGCCGTCCTCGCCGCCGGACAGAAGGTCGATGGCCGTGTAGAAGCGCAC
>JAFUBE010000553.1 GCA_017460365.1 Eggerthellaceae bacterium | reverse complement strand
GGTTGAGGCGAACGTGCGCGCGGGCTACGATGTGTACAACGCTGTGGCGGCCGTGTCGGGTCTGCTCGCGTGCGACATGAAAGAGCGCGACGTGTACGAGGCGCTCGCGCACTTCACGCACGCCGCGCACCGTTTCGAGCTCTTCGACATCGACGGCTCGCGCACGCGCCTTCTGCTCATGAAGAACACGGCTGGCTGCAACCAGCTGATCAACATGCTCGTCTCAGAAGGCGAGCTTCCACAAAACATCGTTTGCCTGCTCGGCGCTGAGATCATGGACGGCTTGTCGACCGAATGGATCCAAGACGTCCGCTGGGAGAACATCTGCACATCCGAGACGAAGGCGATTGTCGGCGGCCCGAAGCACGGGGACATGTGCGAGCGCTTGCTGCGCGCCGGCATCGCGCCTGAGAACCTCACCGTGCAAACCGACTACGCCCAGCTCGTTAGCGACATCGCCGCCATCGGCGAGCCTGTAACCCTCATCGGCAACTGTTCCCCGATCGAAGCCTTCCGCCTCGAACTCGTGAAACACTACCAGCCGATCGAGTACTGGTAGGAACGGGCGTGGCACTTCCCGGCAGACACGAAGTGTCATTTTTAGAGGAAGTCAAGCGGCAAAGCGAGTGCCACCCGAAAAATGACACTTCGTGTCTGACGGGAAGTGTCACTCCGTGAGTTTCCCCGCGAAAGTGACAGATCGTGTCTGACGGGAAGTGTCACGCTAGGCGATCGAAGCCTCGAAACCGGCTTCTTGCACGGCGGCGACGAGCGCAGCTGCGTCGAAGCCGCGTCCTTCCACGGTGGCTGATGCGCTCTCAAGGCTCACGTTCGCGCTGGTCACGCCTTCGACGTCTTCGAGCGCCTGCGTCACGCGCGCGACGCATTTCTCGCAGTGCATTCCCTCTACGCGGAGGTTCTGGGTTTGCTTTTCGCTGAACAGGCTCATGGTTAGCTCCTTGGTTCGGGTCGAGTGGTCCATTTCGGTTTCCAGGTGCGCAGGCGCAGCGCGTTGCCGACGACGAAGATGCTGCTCAAGCTCATCGCGGCGGCGGCGATGTCGGGTGTGAGCGTTATTCCCGCACCCGTAAGCACCCCGGCTGCAACTGGAATGCAGATGACATTGTAGACGAGTGCCCAGAACAGGTTCTGCTTAATGTTGCGCATCGTAGCTTTCGACAGTTGAATCGCAGCGGGAACGTCCATGAGGTCGCTGCGCGTGAGCACCATGTCGGCGCTTTCAATCGCGACATCTGTGCCAGCGCCGATGGCGATGCCCACGTCTGCACGCGCCAACGCGACCGCATCGTTCACGCCATCGCCGACCATCGCGACCTTTCCGCTACCCGAAAGTTCGATTATCTTGGCGTCTTTACCGTCGGGCAGAACGTCGGCTGCGACCTCGTCCACACCCACCTGTTCCTGAATCGCGGCAGCCGTGCGCTCGTTGTCGCCCGTGAGCATCACCGTGCGAATCCCCATGGCGGAAAGTTCGCGAATGGCAGCGGCGCTCGTGGGCTTCACCTGGTCGGCTACACCGATCACGCCGAGAAGACGCCCACCCCAGGCGAAATACACGGGCGTAGCGCCATATTGCGCAAGCCTCGCGCCCGTATCCGCCAAGGTTCCGAGGTCGATATCGGCATCGCGCATCATGGCCGCGTTGCCGCCGAGCGCTTCGGCGCCTTCGGTCGAACCGGCAAGTCCGCGCCCCGGCACCTGGCGAAAGTCTTTCACCGGCAGCCAATCGCTTCCATGGTGTTCGCAATAATCGCAAATCGCGCGCGCGAGTGGATGCCCGCTTTTCTTCTCGAGGCCATAGGCCAGCATGAGCAAATCGCCGACCTCGATGGCGGGGGTGCTCTCCACGGCAACGACTTCGGGCGCGCCCTTGGTGATCGTGCCCGTCTTGTCGAGCACTACGGTCGCGACGTCGTGGGCGTTTTCGAGTGCTTCGGCGCTCTTTATGAGGATGCCCTGCCTCGCGCCGCGGCCCGTTCCGACCATGATGGCCGTAGGCGTGGCGAGGCCGAGGGCGCACGGGCAGCTGATGACGAGCACGGAGATGCCGTGCACGACGGCTTTCGAAACGTCCATGCCCGACACGAACAGCCACGCTGCGAACACGACGATGGCAATCGCGATCACGGTGGGGACGAAAACGGAGCTTATCCGGTCAGCCAACCGCTGGATGGGCGCCTTCGAGCTCGTGGCATCATCGACGAGGCGGATGATGCGCGCGAGCGTCGTGTCGTCGCCCACGCGCGTGGCGCGCATCGTGAAGTACCCGGCCGTGTTCACGGTCGCGCCGGTGACATCGTCGCCCGGGGCCTTTTCGACCGGGATGCTCTCGCCTGTGAGCGCCGATTCGTCCAGCACGCCCGAGCCTTCCAAAACGACGCCGTCGACCGGCACGCCCTCGCCGGCTCGCACTGCCAGGACGTCGCCGGGCTGCACTTGTTCGACGGGCACTTCGCGCTCGTCGCCGTCGCCGTCGACGAGCATGGCCATCTTGGGCGCGAGGTCGACGAGCGCCGTGATGGCGTCGGTCGTACGCCCTTTCGAGCGCGCTTCGAAATACTTCCCGAGCGTAATGAGCGTGAGGATCATGCCGGCGCCTTCGAAATACAGGTCCATGGAAGCATCGTGCGCCATGTTGAAATCGCCGATGCCCAAGCCGATTCCGATGCGGTAGAGGCCCGCGATGCTGTACACGAGCGATGCCGTTGCGCCAAGCGCAACGAGCGTGTCCATGTTCGGCGAGCCGTGCGCAAGCCCTTTGAAGCCGTTTCGGAAGAACTTGAAGTTCGCGAACACGATGGGAATCACGAGCAGGAGCTGCGTGAGCGCCCTCGTCATCATGTGCTCGTGGCCTAAGAAGAATGTCGGCAAGGGCCAGCCGTACATGTGCCCCATCGAGAGGTAGAACAGCGGTATGGCGAAAACGAAGCTGACGATCAGGCGCATGCGCACCGTTTCGGCTTCTTTCGCCGCCAGGTTTTCGGGCGTCGCTCGCGAGCTTTGAGCGGCACCGGCTTGCCCTTGCGTACGCGGTATGGCGCCGTAACCAGCGGAGTCGACCGCTGCGCTGATGGCGTCGAGCGTGGAAGGCGAGCCGTCATATTGCACGTCCATGGTGTTCTTCAGCAGGTTGACGACCGCACGCTCGACACCCGGCACGGCGCTGGTCACGTTCTCGACGCGCGCCGAACACGCAGCGCACGTCATGCCCGTCACGTCGAATCTCTGCTCGGCCATTATCGGCTCCCGAATTTCCTGATGAGGTCCATCGCCTCGTCGACAACCTCTTCGTTCCCGCCGCGCACCTGCTCGACCACGCATGTGTGCAGGTGGTTTTCCAACACGAGCTCGCTTACGCGGTGCACCGCCCGTTCGGCGGCGGCGAGCTGCACGAGCACGTCGCCGCAATAGCGGTTGTCCTCGATCATGGCTTTCACGCCGCCGAGCTGCCCGATGGCCCGGTTCAGCCTGCGCTGGAGATCCGCCTTGAACCCGTCTCCGCGAGCCGTCTGCTTGTATCGCGTCTCCACTTGAGCTCCTTCCCATACCCCCTGGGGGTCTGCAGATATCATAGCACTTCATCTCCCCCACTTACTGCCAGACCCAAAGTGGGGTAGTTTCTCGAAGTGTGCTTCTTGCGAAGCGCAATCCGCGAAATTACCCCACTTTGGGTCTGGCAGTAAGTGGGGTAGTTTCGGGGCTGACGGGAAGTGTCACGCCTGTTACCGTCTCCAGGCGCGGGCCAGGGCGGCGACGCCCGGTTCGATGTCGTCGTGCGCAATGGCGGAGAAGCCGATCATGACGTTTTCCTCGGGTGCGCGGCGGCTGAACCACATGCGCGCCGTGCCGTACACCTTCGCGCCTTCACGCGCAGCGCTATCGAGAAGCTCTTCTTGCGTCATGCCGTTTTGCACGGAAACATAGAGGTGCATGCCTGTGTTCGTCCCCGATATCACGATCGAGTCGCCGAACGAAGCGCGCAGGCATCGAAGCAGTTCGTCGTGCCTGCGGTGGTTGCCCTTCGCGGTGCGTCTCACGTGCGCGTCCCATTGCCCGCTTGCCATGAAACGCGCGAGCACCTCCTGGTCGAGCCACGAGACAGGCGGGTGCGCGTAATTGAAGAGGCTCCAATAGCGGGCGAGCAGCTCGGGCGGCAGCACGAGGTAGGCGATGCGAAGGGCGGGGGAGAGCACCTTCGACACGTTACAGAGGTAGATGACCCGGTCGAACACGTCGAGCGACTGCAGCGAGGGAATGGGGCGCGTGGAGTAGCGGAACTCGTTGCAGCTGTCGTCCTCTATGATGTACGAGCCGTTCGTTTCGGCCCACTTGAGCAGTTTCGTCCGCCCGTCGAGCGACAGCAGCTTGCCTGTCGGAAACTGGTGCGAAGGCGTGGTGAACACTACGCGCGGCTTGTGCTTCTCGAGTGCAGACAGAAACGCATCGGTGCCCTTGTCGGCGGGAAGGGCCGCTATGCGAAAGCCGAGGCGCTTCGCCACTTCGCGCACGGTGGCGTACCCTGGTTCTTCCATCCCCAGCACGTCGCAGTCGCGGTCGAACAGCTGCAATACGGTTGAAAGCGCACCGTCTGTGCCGGCTTGCGTCAGAATCTGGTCGGGAAGGCAGTTCACGCCCCGCGTGCGCGAGAGCAGGCTCGCAAGTTCGATATGCAGGCTCCCGGGCTCGTCGGTGTAGCTGTAGCGCGCAAGCTCGGGGCAGTCGGCGCGGTAGAGCACATCGGAAGTGAGCTTGCGCCAGGCATTGGCGGGAAACGACCCGGGTTGAAGGTTCGCGTAGGAGAAGTCGTAACGCGCTTCGCCGCCACTGCGGTTTTCCGCATAGAAAGCATTGCGGTCGCGTGCGCCGCGTTCGTTGGCAAGCGCATTCGAATCGATGTCTCGGACAAGGGTGATGAAATCGGCGTCGACGTCTGAAACGACGTAGCCCGACCGTGGCACGTTCGCGACGAGCCCTTCGGTCGCCAGCTGAAGGTAGGCTTGCTCGACCGTGGTGTGCGAAACGCCCAGCTCGCTCGAAAGCCGCCTGATCGACGTGAGGCGGTCGCCTGCAGCGAGCGTCCCGGTGAAGATGGCTTCGCGAACCTGGCCGTAAATCTGCAGGTAAAGCGGTGTGTTCGCCCTCTCATCGATATGCAGTAGCACGTCAGCGCGCTTCTTCGCAGCCATGGCGACATCCTCTCATGCGTGACACTTATCGTCAGACACGAAGTGTCATTTTTCG
>JAFUBE010000552.1 GCA_017460365.1 Eggerthellaceae bacterium | reverse complement strand
CGCCGTCGCTCATCGGCAGGTAGGATCAAAGGGCCGCCCGCCCGGACGCGAAGGGGCGCGTAAACCCCAGGCCCGCCGTCGGCGCTTCGAAAAGCAGGGTACCACGGGCCTTGGGAGAGTGCGCCCTCGAAGAGGGCGCAAATGCGGCGACTCCATGAACCCGGGCCCGGAGGGAGGGCGGAAACCTGCATCGAGTAGGTGAAAACGGGCCCTCTGACGCTGTGCGTCGGCCCCAGCTACCAGGAAACCTGCATCGAGTATATGCGCAACACACGATAAGGCCGAAAGCTGCATCGAGTTTTTGAAGTCACGGAGGGGAAGGCGGAACATACCGTTCGGACACCTTCAAGGACAAAGCGTCCGAGGAAGGTACAATACGCACCGTTCGGACGCTTTAGCAGCTCCAACTATAGCACACGCTTCACTTGATCACGATGACGTTTCCGTGACGGTTCACGTAGATGGCGTGCTTCAGCCCCCGCAGCTCGCCCGCCCACTTGCGCACTTCGCGCTCGATCGCCGCGTCGGGCAGCCGCTTCATGCGCCTCGCATCGAAGATAACGTTGGGCGACTGGTGCAGCGCCCGACGCATGTTCTTCTGCACCATCGCCATCTTGTCCGACTTCGGCGACTTCATCTCCCAGACAAGCCCGTCCAAGCGTGCCGGTTTTGGCGAACAGTTTCTTCATGGCAAACTCCTCCTCAATGGAAGAACGGAAGCATCCCATTTCTGCATTATGGAGGATTTCCAGACATCGTTTTGGCAGACGAGCGGCGGGAAAAGCGATTGCGCGAATCGTATCCCGTGCGCTTAGCATGCAAAGCTGCGACCGTAACTGTTCGCGGAGAAGTTGCATGCATGGCATGTCGAACATGCGGATAGGCCCCTTTTTTGCGGTATGCTTGCTGGGCAAGATGTCTCAGGAGAAAGGGGCAACATGAAGAAGGTCATCGTCGTAGCGACTGCGTTTGCGCTGGCCTTCGCGTTGGCGGGCTGCGCCTCGCAGGCCGCGTCGCCGAGCAAGTCGTCCATGTCCGCGTCGGATGCGAGCGCGTCGTCGTCGTCGTCCAGCTCGAGCGCCGCTTCGAGCTGGACCGACGCGAAGACGGCGGAAGACGCCGCCAAGGGGGCGGGCCTGGCCACGTTCGGCGCGCCGGCTTCCACCATGATCGCCGACATCACGTTCGACAACCCGAAGTACGGCTACAAGACGGACATCGCCCAGGCGGTGTACGAGAAGGGCGCAGCCCAGCTCACCGTGCGCAAGTCCGATTCCTCGCACGTGAGCGCGCTGTCCGACGAGGACACCTCGAAGTATGCGAATAACTGGAAGAAGACCCACGAGGGCTTCGAGGTCACCTGCTACGGCCCGGCACGCGGGGCCGCCGCATTCGTCACGTGGGCCGACGGGGCGAACCACTACGGCGCCTCGATCCTCGGGCTCGGGGGCGAGGAGCTCACCATGGACGAGGAGGACGTGGGCGACATCGTGAAGGCCATGACCGCCGCTAACGCGGGCACGGCCAGCGCCTCGTCGAGCGCCGCCGCCGGCTCTGCTTCGGCGGCCGCGTCCTACATCGACGAGAACAGCGCCATCAACAAGGCGATCGAGGCTTTGGCCCTCGGCCTTCCCGAAGACGCGAGCGCGCAGCTCGTGACGGGCGGCGACGCCCCCCACTACGAGGTCACGCTCACGTGGGGAGCCGAGAAGCACGTCGTGACGCTCGACGCCGTCACCGGGCAGGTATGGGATACCGGCAACAACCAGCCTGGCGGCGGCGCTTCGGCTTCGATCATATCCGAGGACCAGGCGAGGACCTTGGCGATCGAAGCGGTGGCGGTCGGCACTCCCGATTCGGTGGAAGTGCAGTACGTCGAGGCGACCGTGCCGTATTACATCGTGAGCATGGTGAAGGACGGCACCCCTTACTCCGTCAGCATCAACGCACGCACGGGCGCGATGATGTAGCTCAACTTCCCAACCGATGCGATGCGCGGTGCTCCCGGCAAACGGGGCGCCGCGCTCTTTTCTATCCACGAACTACGATTTAAGCGAGTGCCAGGGAGCTGTATCGGTAAGCGGCTGCGAGCCCTGTCGCTGACCGAGGCTACTGGAAGGTGAATAGCAACGTCGCCGGTCGTGTGCGTAGCGGTTTAATGTAGATTATATGTTTGCTCGCCAATGGCTGTGCGGGCGTGCGTATAAAAACCGACGGGAAGAGCGCAAACCGGTTGCGGGCGGCACGTGTTCGATGGGCCTGTTTTGAAAGTGGCGGGCCTGGCCGTAGCGGATCCTGTCGAGGCATGTTTGGTTGACGTAGAGG
>JAFUBE010000060.1 GCA_017460365.1 Eggerthellaceae bacterium | reverse complement strand
TACCGGTCATGAACTACGCCTTTCGCCGAGAACAGTTGAACTTTTTTATTATAAAGGCTCGTCGATACCACAACCGGAACACCGTTAAATCCCCAGTAAGTAAAAAGAAGGAACTCTGCGGCGAACGGAGCTTAAGCAAAAGACGAATGCCGCCGTAAAATGCGGTTCCTTGTCAATTATCTTGATTCTCTGACGATTTTCGACTCTTCACGTTATTCACTGGCAATTATTTCGATTTGTTGACGATTCTACAGCCAGAGAGCGAAAAAGTATGAAAGACGGCTTGAGTAACCGCAGGTCACAATAGCGCCTTTCCATACATCTCATCTGCCATACCGCAATTATCGTCCAAATTTCAGAATTCTTGTCATCAGACGTCGCTATAATTCAAAGATCGTCCAAAAAGCTAAATTATTGCCATATTTCCGTTGTACGAACCCGTAGCGTGCGAACCAGCCCTCAGCGGCGGAACTGCTGCTTGGAGCGACCACCCTTGCGGCGCTGCTCGCGCTCGTCGTAGAGCGGGATGTGAATGGTGAAGCAGGCGCCTTCGCCCTTGCGGCCCTCGACCTGCACCCAGCCGTTGTGGCGCTCGACGATCTCCTTCACCACGGTAAGGCCCACGCCCAATCCGCCGCTTTCGCGGTCGCGCCCGGAATCGGCGCGCCAGAAGCGCTGGAATACCATGCGCGCTTCCTCGGGCGTAAGCCCGATGCCGGTGTCCTGCACGGCGATCGAAGCCATCGACTCGCCGCGCTTCACGCGCACGAAGATGCGACCGCCTTCGTCGGTGTAGCGCACGGCGTTCGAAATGAGGTTGGCAGTGGCCTGGCGAATGAGATCGGGATCGCCCAACACGTACACATCCGGATCGGCGCGGTACAGAAGCCGCAGGCCCGACTCGGCCACGTAGGCCTCATGCGTCGCGACAATACCCGACACGACTTCGCCTACGTCGACGATTTCCTGCTTAGTGGGGTTCGAGCGGTTCTCGAGGCGCGAAAGCGTCAACAGCGAATCGACGAGCCGGCTGAGGCGCTGCACTTCGGAGTCGACCGTGATCAGGCGCTCCTCGTCGACCGGCAGCACGCCGTCGACCATGGCCTCGACCGTTGCCTGAATCGCCATGAGCGGCGTGCGCAACTCGTGCGCCACATCGGTGGTGAGGCGCCGCTCGAGCTTCCGGTCGCGCTCGACCGCGCTTGCCATCGTGTCGAACGTCTCGCCGAGCTGGGAGATCTCGTCTTCGCCCTGCAAATTCGTGCGCGCCGTGAGATCGCCTTCCTTGATGGCCACGGCCGTGTCGGTGATGCGCTTGATCGGCCGCACCAGGCTGCGCGCGAAGAAGAACCCGAGCACCGATGCCAGCAAGATGGCGATGATGGCCGCCGTGATCATGGCCTGGTATGACTTGTCGCGGAATTCCTGGTCGGCCACGCGCAACAGCTGGTCTGAGCCGTACACCCACACGCGCACGGAACCCACCGCCTGGCCATTCACCACAATCGGCGCGTACGCCATGTTGTCCTGCCTCTGCGCGGGCGCAATCGATGGTACGACAAGGCCGTCGACCCCTTCTACGAAGGTGGTCGAATCGAACACGATGTTGCTGTTCTCGTCGACAACCTGCATCCCCACGCCGCGGCTGAGCGATACGGCGTTGTTCGCCGGCTGAAGCACCGTCTCGTTGAACTCGTGCGCCGTGGCATAGCGGTTGGCGATCTGATTGGCGGTCGATTCTGCCACGGCCGTCATGTTGTCGTTGGTGTACGTTTGGAAGTGCTGTTCCCACACGAGCGACACCACGCCGATGGCCACGATAGCCGTCATGGCCGCAATCAACGAGAACGACAGCGTGACGCGCGTCGTGTACGAGAGGTTGGCCCACCTGCGCCGGCGGCCCCCCTCCTCATCTTCTTCGCTTTCGAGCTCCTCGTCGAGCTCGATGTCGTCGTCGGATGCGGTCGCCCGAGTATCTGCGTGTACCTGTTCCACGTGCTGCGTTCGCGCTGTCGACGCCTACATCGACTTCGTAGGATCTTCGAAGCGGTACCCCACACCGTGCACCGTATGCAGCCACTTGGGGTTACGCGGATTGTCGCCGATTTTGGCGCGCAGGTTCTTCACGTGGCTGTCGATCGTACGCTCGTAACCTTCGAAATCGTAGCCGAGAACCTTCTCGACGAGTTCCATGCGCGAATACACGCGACCCGGATAGCGCGACAACGTGGTGAGCAGTTTGAACTCGCTGGCCGTGAGATCGACCTCCTTGCCCGACACGAGTACCTTATGGCCCGATACGTCGATGGTGAGGTCTCCGAACTCAAGCACTTCGCGCTGCGGTTCGGAATCGGCGTGCACACGACGCAGCAGCGCACGGACGCGCGCCACGAGCTCGCGCGGACTGAACGGCTTGATCAGGTAGTCGTCGGCACCGAGTTCCAGGCCGATGATGCGGTCTTCCACTTCGCCTTTCGCGGTGAGCATGATAATAGGCACATCCGAGTTGTCGCGAATGGTGCGGCACACGCGCTCGCCGGGAACGCGCGGCAGCATGAGATCCAAGATGATGAGGTCGAAATGGTGCTTGGCAAACTCGTCGAGGGCATCCTGCCCGTCGCCGATAGCCGTAACCCAGTAGTTCTCACGCTCGAGGTAGGCCGTCACAGCATCACGAATCGCCTTTTCATCTTCGACTAGCATAATGCGGCGTGTTTCGTTGCTCATTGATTCTCCTTTACCTATGCGTTTTCGAGCAGATGCGCCAATTGTATCTTCGATGTGCAGGAGATATCAGCACATTTGGCATTAATTATAGCTTTTGTAGCCGAGTGGTAACCTAGCCTTTAGGGGGATGACATAATTTAGCATCATGGCGAACTTGAGGAACGACAGACCGAGACCGAGCGTGAAGCGCTCAACTGCAGATGGGGCCCATGCGGGCACCGAAAGCGCTTCTAACCATGAAACGCTCGTTTCGAGACGACGGTTTTTATACGGCGTGATCGGCGTTGGAGCTGTCGCCGCCATCGGCGTGGGCGCCGCCGCCGTGGGAGCGTCGCGCAGCAATTCGGGCAACGACGTGGCCTACCTGAGTGCGCCCGCGAGCGCGCTGGTCTCGCTGAGCGACTTCGAGGCGCTCGAGAGCTACGAGGGGTCGATCCAATTGCTCGGCCAGTACGACTTGCCGTACGGGTCGCTCGTCTGGGCCAACGACGAGTCGATTGCGGCATGCCTTCTGCCCACCGAGTCAGGCTCGCCGCTCGCGCAAGTGGGATTGCTGTTCCTGGGAAGCGGCGAGGTCGACACCGTGCTCGAAAAAGCCGTTGGCGCCGACAGCGGCTTCGAGATATACGATGCGCGCGCCAATTCGCACGGGCTCGTGTGGACGGAAGCCAACATTCTGCAGGGAACGTGGCGCATTTACACGGCGCCGATTTCTGCAGGCGCGCTCGGCGAGCCGCAGCTCGCCGAGGAAGGAAACGACGCTTTCGACACGCCCTCGCTCGCCGTGGCAGGCCCGCGCGCGTTCTGGCTTGCAAACGCCAAGCCGGTCGAAGACGGACAGGCGCCCGCATCGCGCCTGATGGCAGCCGCCTTCGGTTCAAGCAAGGCCGAAAACGTGTTTGAATCGCCCCGACGCATGGCCACGCCGCCCTACAGCAACAGCGACACGGTGACCATCGCGCCGCGCGCCAATACAACAGGGGTGTATTACCAGCTCACGAACTTAAACGCGAGCACGGGCGAGGTGCTCGACACGCTAACGCTGCCGCGCGCGATCGCCCCAATCGAGGCCGGATACGGGGAAACCGGCTTCATGTTCTCGTTCCCCGACATCTACGACTACGATGGCGCAGTTTCGAATCTGGGCACGTACGCGCCGTTTGCAAAGCCGAGCGATGGAAACTACGACAACGCGCAATGGTTCGATTTCGCGCGCACGCCAACCGCAGCGCCCGCCTGGTGCGGCGAGCTGCTCATCGTGAAGTCGACGAGCTCGGTGTGCGGAGTCGACCTGTCCGCGCGCACCTATTTCGCAATCGACGTGGAAGACGGCGCCGACACCTATGGCGAATACCTCGCGTCGACGGGCGCAACCGACACGTTCGTGACGTACACGAACATCGACCACGAACCCATCGGCGCCGAAAAAGTGCACACCTGCCGAGTGAAGCTCTGGGGCACGCTTACCTGAGACGCCTCCCCGGGCTCAAGCGCCGAAGGCGCGCCACTGTTTTCGCCGACACCCGCTAGGGGGATGCGCCTTTGTTGTCTCCGCGTGACGCTTCCCGTCAGACACGATGGCGGTAAAGACGCGTCTAGAATTCCACGGCTTCCAGGCGGTCGAAGATAACATCGATGCGCGAGAGGAAAGCCCGCGGATCGAAGATCTCGTCGAGTTGGGCGGCGGTCAGCTTGGCGTCGGGATCGGCCTCCAGGCGCTCGCGATAGGTCGGGCCGCTGATTGCGTTTTGGATGTCCTCCCACACGGCCATGGCGTTGCGCTGCACGATGACGTAGGCGTCCTCGCGCGTGATGCCCGTCTGCACGAGCGCGAGCAGCACCTTCGACGAGAAGATGAGGCCGCGCGTGCGCCACAGGTTGTGCTCCATCTTGGCCGGATAGGTGAACAGGCCTTCCAGCAGCGGTTGCATTTTCCCGAACATGTAGTCGAGCGCGATGAAGCTGTCGGCGAGCGCCACGCGCTCGGCCCCCGAATGCGAGATGTCGCGCTCGTACCACAGCGCCACGTCGTCGAGCGCCACCTGCGCGTTGGCTTTCACAATGCGCGACAGGCCGCACACGCGCTCGACCGTGATCGGATTGCGTTTGTGCGGCATGGCCGACGACCCCTTCTGGCCGCGCTTGAACGGCTCTTCCGCCTCGATGACGTCGGTCTGTTGCAGCAAGCGCACCTGCATGGCAATGGCCTCGAGCGTGGAAGCGACGGTCGCGAGCGTGGTCATGACCTGGGCGTGCCGGTCGCGAGCGATCACCTGCGTCGACAGCGGGTCGGGAGTGAGCCCGAGCTTTTCGCAGACGTACTCCTCGACATACGGATCGATGCTCGAATACGACCCGACCGCGCCCGAGATGGCGCCGGTCGCGATCATGGCGCGGGCCTGCTCCATGCGTTCCAAGTCGCGTGCGAGCATCCACGTCCAACTGCCGAACTTCATGCCGAAGGTCATGGGCTCGGCCGAGATTCCGTGCGTGCGCCCCACGCACAGCGTGTCCTTGAACTCGAACGCGCGCACCTTGCAGGCGGCGCCGAGCGCGCGAATGTCGGCGATGATGATGTCGCAGGCCTGCACTATCTGGTAGCACAGCGCCATGTCGCCCAGATCGCTCGACGTCATGCCGTAATGGACCCAGCGGCTTGGAGGCTCAGCGCCTTCGGGCAGATCTGCGTCGATGTGCTCGGCCATGTTCGTGAGGAACGCGATGACGTCATGGTTGGTCACCTGCTCGATTTCATCGATGCGCTCGACTGTGAAATCGGCATGTTCGCGAATCCATTTCGCTTCGTCGCGCGTGATGCCGACATGTCCCAATTCGGCTTGCGCCTCGCATGCGAGAACTTCGATTTCCTTCCAGATCTCGAACTTGTTCTGTAGCTCCCAAATGGCGCCCATTTCAGGCCGCGTGTACCTCTCGATCATGTACTCCCCTTTCAGGTTTCGCAAAGAGCCGCCGCCCTTTGCACGCTTTACAGCTCACGAAACGTGGCACGCACTTCGGACACCTTATCGCGATCGGATGCAATCACCACGGTATCGCCCGGGAACAGCCGCGTGTCTTCGCTTACCACTTCCACATCGTCTTTGGTCGAAACCGCCACGATGAGACTGTTTTCGGGAAGCTCGACCTCGAAAGCGGGCACGCCCTCGTCGTTGCTGTGATAGCGCATGTGCGGAACCGCAACCTCGGTGAGAATCACGTTGCCGTGCGTCAGCGACGACACGACGTTGACCGAACCCATCAGCGTTTCCTCTTCGATGAGATTCGCGATCATCTCGGTCGAAGAAATCGATTCGATGCCGAGCGCGCGGAAGATGCGCTGGTTCTTCGGAGCGTTCACGCGGGCGATGCAGCGGCCCACGTCGTAAATGCGCGATGCGATCTCGCACGACACAAGGTTGTTGTCGTCCTGGCCGGTGGCAGCCACGAACACATCGGCCTTGCGAATGCCGGCATCTTCCTGGTAACGCGAGTCGCAACCGTCGCCGCGCACGACGAGATAACGGCCCTGCAAGATCATCGACAAGCGATCGGCGACATCGTCATCGCGCTCGATGATAGCAACCTCATTACCGCTTTCGAGCAGCACCGTGGCCAGGTACTCCCCCACTTTTCCGCCGCCCGCAATGACGATGTACATGCGCTCCCCTTACGACTGGATGTACTGCGAGAACGAATCGATCAGGTCGTGGCGCACGCACGCGAGCACCGTGTCGCCGTGGTAGAGCGTGGAGTCGCCCGTCGGAATAGACGATGCCGATCCGTCCTTGCGCTCGAACGCGCAAATGCGGATGTCGTGATCGCGTTCGATTTCATGCACGCGGATGGCACCTCGCTCGCGCCATGACAAGTCGAGCGAGAAGCTCAAGACCTCGAAGTCGCCGAACGTGTCGACATGCGAGCCATGGCCTGCAATCGCCTTCGCGAAAACTTCTTCGGCGACAAGCGTGGTACCACACACGAAATCGATGCCGAGCTGCATGTAGGCACGCTCGTGGTCGTGGTTGTACAGGCGCGCGATGACGTGGGGCACGTCGTACAGGCGGCTGGCCACCTCGGTGACCATGAGGTTCGCGTTATCGGATTCGGTGACGGCCGCGACCACGTCGCAGTCTTCAACGCCGGCTTTGATCAGCGTGTCTTCGTCGTAGCCGATGCCCTGTACGGTCGAGCCGTTGAAATTGCGACCCAGGTTGCTGAACGAGGCAGCATTCCTGTCGATGACGCATACGTTCGCGCCGTTGTCGGTCAGCATGTTCGCCAAACGCGACCCGACGCGCCCGCATCCTACCACAATCACATTGCGCATTCAGGCTCCTTCGCCTCGAATTCGAGTATCGATATTCTACCGCAGTTCGGCCGCGCCGCCTCCCGCCAGACCCGAAGCAGGGCAGTTCGCGGGGCGCCTATGCGTTAGATGAGGGCCATTTGCGAAGTGGTGTTGTTGTACCAGTGCACGCAGTTCGGCGGGCAGTACTTCTGGGCGGCTTCGAACGTGACGCTATAGCCGTAGCCAGCGGCCAGGCCCGCAACGTGCGCGCGAATTGCCGTTTCCCAGTCGGGCCAAGCGTCGTCACCCCAACCCCATGCGTTATGCGGCAAGAAGCAATGTTCTCCGTTGCCGCTCTCGGTGTTGGAAATAGCCGGCGACCAGCGGGGATCGACACTGTTTTCCCATGCAGCTTCAGCGAACACGGAGCCGTAACCGGAAAGCGGAGTTCCTTTAAGGTACTTATTTATGCGCTTGGTCCACCCGTCGACGAACTCGACCTTGCCGACCGACCAATCGACTGCCGTCAAGTCGCGCTCGACAAGCTCGTCGATCGTCTTAGCGCCCTCAATCTGCTCGACGCCGTTGATTACGTTTTTGGAAGACGACTGAGCAGAAACGGTAGATGCAGACTTCTTCGAGGCATTACCCTGATCGGCTTTCTTGCTCTCAGCGCTCTTCGCAGACGACACGCTTGCGGGCGCTTCGGCGCGTGCAGGCTGCTCGGGCGCGCTGCTGCCAACCATGGAAAGCCCTGCGCCGATCTCGCGAGTGGATGTGGTAGTCAGCACCTGCTGGCCCGACGTTCCCAAATCGACTTGGGACACGTCGGAATCGCTCGAAGCTACAGCGATCGTGGCGACATGCGTAGCCTCATCGAAACCGAACGCGCCCGAACGAGCCAAATCGTCAGACGAATCGGCCGAGGCCGCACTCAATCCCACGCCGCATGCTACGACGAGAATAAAAAAACCGGCGATGGCTGCTGAGGCCAATCTGCCGGCTCTACGTTTAGGCTGCTTCCGACTCATATATTAAGTTGCTCCTTCTCAGCGGCGAAAGCTCGCCACCGCGAAGAGCATTTTACCGTAGCGTTGCACACAAGTGCAATTTTGTGTGGACGGCCGCTTCACGGTTTGTTCGCTTGACAAAACACACCGCTATCCTTTCCGCAGGTCAAAATACGTAAATCTGTTCGCTTCCCACAGGCGAACCAGCGTGACACTGCCCGTGAGACACGAAGTGTCGTTTTCGCAGCAGGTGCCCCACTCACCGCCAGACCCAACGCGGCGCAGCTCCGCGAAACTACCCCACTTACTGCCAGACCCAAAGTGG
>JAFUBE010000551.1 GCA_017460365.1 Eggerthellaceae bacterium | reverse complement strand
TCCCCGAAAACCGCCAGGGCACGGCCCTGGGCATCGCGGGCAGCGCGCTTGGGTTTGCGCCCCACATCGGGCCGACCATAGGTGGGGCCATCGTCGTCGCGGCGGGCTGGCGGTTCATGTTCCTCGTGCTAATGGCGGCTTCTGCTGTGCTCATAATGGCGACGCTCGCCTTCGTGCGCGAGCGTGACGTGCGCGAGCCGTCCGCTACGCTCGATTGGGCGTCGCTTTCGCTTTCGACGGTCGGTTTCGGGGGCATGCTGCTCGGCTTCACGGCCGCGGCGAACATGCCGCTAGCGGAACCTCTGGTGTGGTTGCCGGTCGTGCTGGGCGCAGCGGCCATCGCAGCGTTCTGTCGTCGCCAGCGCAACCTCGAGCGGCGGGGGAGGCTCCAGCTCGTGAACCTGCGCATCTTCGAGAGCCAGCCCTACCGCGCAAGCCTTGCCACCCAACTGCTCATGTACGGTTGCTTCATGGGCATGACGCTGATCATCCCGCTCTTCGTGGTGGAAGCGGGCGGCTACACGCCGTTCGAGGCGGGACTCGTGCTGTTACCTGGCGCACTTGCGGCGCTTGTGTTCGAGCCTGGGGCCGGCATCGCCTCCGACAAGTTCGGCCCGCGGCGCGTTGCCGTATTTGGTGGCACGTGCCTAGCGGTCGGGGCGGCTTCGATCGCGTTCGTCCCGGCTGATGCGCCGCTCTGGATTCCGGCAATCTGCCAGGCGGTCCGCTGCATCGGCCTGACGTCGCTCATCCCGACGACGACCGCGCATGGCTTGGGATCGCTCGGCAAGGCGGGGCTGACGACTGACGGCTCTGCTGCGATGATCATGCTGCGCCAGATCAGCGCCGCCCTGGCCACGGCTGTCATGGTGTGCCTCGTGAAGGCGTTCGAAACCGCGCCCGATGTGGCACTGGGCTACCACGCTGCCCTCGGCTTTTCGGGTTTGCTGGGCCTTGGCGCCCTCATCTGCGCCATCGCCTTCATTGACCGCGCGCATACGCGGAATTGAACGACGCCGATTTCATCATATCCCGCGATGCCAAAGCGTTCGAGAAGGCGAAACTCCGGAAGCTGACTGCTGCCGAATACCTTGCAATCGCTGCGGGTTCTTGCAAAGGAGACCTAGTCTCCCTTGCAAGGTGCGCCACTTACGCCCGGGCGTAAGTCGCGCAAGCGAACCGGGGGCGCCCTGGGAGCCGTCTGCCATAATGGACTTCCTGTACATGCGCAGCCTCAGTTCAGCAGGCTAATACTAACCGTATGAGACGTCCTGGTACGAAAAAGGGCGTCTTTTCGTTCTATGATGCTTAGGTTACACATTTCAGTGCCACTACCTTGGAAGGGTCGAAAGGCGCCGCAGGAAAGAGGGGAGGGTCGAGCGCGCGCCAATCCCCCGAGGGGGCTGATTCACCCATATCTGTAACATCCCGTGAAAGGTAGAGGTACATCATGGAGGGGAAAACCCAAGAACCGATGACGATGTCGGGCCCGCAGACGCCGACCGCTTCGTCGTACATCACAAAATCGAACCAGAAGACCCCGCGTTACGCCTGGGTCATCTGGATCGTCACCTATCTCGTGAGCTTCGCCGCCCCGCTCGGGCAGTTCAAGCTCGTCTCGATCCCGACGTACTTCATCGCCACGCCCGTGAGCCCGGCCGACAGCTTCATGATGACCGGCGCTGGCTTCGGCATGCTGATGACATGCGTGTCGCTCATCGGCATCGTGCTCGCATTTCCGGCTGCGTTCATCTGCCGAAAGATCGGCCTTAAGTGGACGGTGTTCCTCGCGACGCTCGGCGTCATCATCGGCGGCATTATTCCGCTGGCAGCAGGCACGAACGTGACCGCGCTGTACGTCGGACGCTTCATCGAGGGCCTCGGCATCGGCTTGACAGGTGTCGCAGCGCCGACCATCATCACGCTTTGGTTCCCCGAGAAGACGCGCGGTGTCATGCTGGGCTTGTGGGCCACGTGGGTGCCGCTGTCCATCACGCTCGACTCGATCATCTGCCCGGGCATCGCAGCTGCGGGCGGCTGGCAGGGCGTCTTCCTGTTCGTGGTCATCTTCGCGGCAGTCGCGCTTGCGCTGTTTATGCTGCTCTGCAAGATGCCCGACACCCGCGAGGCCGATTACGGCGTCGAGGGCGGCTTCGCTGAGTGCATGGCGCTGCTCAAGAACAAGAACATCTGGCTGCTCGCCGTCGTGTTCCTGATCTTCATCATCGGGCAGACCGGCATCGTGAACACGTACCTGCCGAACTTCCTGCAGACCTCGCCTGACGCCACGCCTCCTGGATTCGGCTGGGACGAGCAGTCCGCAGGCCTCGGCCTTGCGCTCGTGACTTCGCTCGGCCTCGTGTTCAACCCGCTCGGCGGCCACCTCTGCGCCGTGCTGCCGCACCACCTGAAGCGCATCGTGCCGATGCTCGCGGCCGTGCTGTTCCTGGTCTGCTTCTACTGCATGTTCCAGACCGAGTCGGTGCCGCTGTGCTGGATCGGCATCGTGCTCATGGGAATCTGCGGCGGCATCGGCGGCGGTGGCCTGCGCCCGCTCGCGCCGTCCATCATGCACCAAAGCGCCATGGCAGCCACGATGGGCATGGCCGTGCTGCAGTTCGCGCAGTGCATCGGAAACTGCTTCAGCCCCATCTACGGCGGCCTGATCGACTCCGGCATGACCTACTGGAACGCCTGCCTGGTCACCATCATCCCGCTGTCGGTCATCATGCTGATCTGCGGCTTCCTCATCCGCCCGGGCAAGAACTCCGAGTACCAGAAACTCCGCGAAACCAAGTAACCTTAACGCGCTAACCAGAAATTCCCCCACTTATGCTCAGAGCATAAGTGGGGGAATTATTTTGCCGATACGACGGCGCCCAGGGCACCCCCGCCTCGCCGGTGCGCCGGTGCGTCACTTTTGCTCGGAGCATAAATGGCGCCATTCCGCGGATGATTATCGGGATCCCGTTGACCGCCTGCGGAATGAGCCATTTATGCTCAGAGCAAAAGTGACGCACCTTACCGGTCGCACCGATTCTGTAAAGGACGATTCATGGCTCATTCCGCTGCCTTGAAAAAGCTAACGCCGGCAGCCCCCTATGCTGTCGGCGTTATCGAGAAAAGGAGAACCGCTCTTGGAGTCGCGGCCTCTCGTCTGAGCGAATGTATGGCGAATTCGCTTCAACATCTACGATTCTACGGGGTGAACCGTTAACCCTCATCACCAGAAAATGCTGACTACCAGGGAAATCACCCTTCTGGGATGAGGGTAATACGGGCCGAGATCCGAAGAATCAGCGCCTTGTCCGGGAATAATAGAAGGCGATGAGAAGGCCGGCTGCGGCAAGGACGCATGCGGTCGCGATGGCGGAGGAGAAGCCGCCCGACGAGAAGATGCCGACGAAGATGGAAGGGCCGATGCAGCCGGCAAGCTGGATCGCCACGTTCACGAGCGCGACGCCGTGCGGGTTCTCCTCGGGTGCGAGCGTTCGCAGGCCGGCCGTCTGGCTCGGGGCGAACACGGGTCCGACACCGGCGTAGGCGACCGTTGCAGCGGCGATCACGGGCACGATTTCGCCAGTCGTGCTTGCCGCAACCAAAAGCGCCAAGCCAGCCACGATGACCGAAAAGCCGACGGGCAGGAGCGGCCAGGTGCCGAACCGGTCCAAGATCCTTCCTCCCACGAGCGCGGTGAGCGCGTTCACGAGAACAGGAATCAGCATGAGCATGCCGGCAGCGAACGCCGAAAGCCCGAGCTCGGTCTCGAAGTACAACGGCAGGAGCACGCTCAGCGAGAAGGTGGTCATCATGGCGATGACCAAAAGGCAGCAAGCAAGCGAGAATCACGGCCGCGCAAGCGGGCGCACGATGAGCAACGGCTCGCCGATGCGATTCTGCCTGCGCACGAACAGCGCCACCGAAACAACTC
>JAFUBE010000550.1 GCA_017460365.1 Eggerthellaceae bacterium | reverse complement strand
CGTCGAAGGACGGCAGCGGCTCTTCGGACTCCGGGGAGAGGTCAAACACGGGTGGGTAGCACACGGCGGCGTTCGCGTCTTCGCGCTCACACGGCCGGTCGTCGTCCACCTCGTAGTTGGTAGACCACGTGCGCGCCTCGCCTTCGGGCAACACGACGAAGCAGTTCGCCTTCTGGATGGGCCCGAACAGGCCAGAGCTCTGGTTCTTCGCGGGGATGACCAGGTAGCCCTCGTCGTCTTTGGAAAGCGTCGCGCGGTTGAAGATGCGGCGCGGGTCCTTCTTCTTCGTCGTGCCGACCAGGCGCGCCTTCACGTGCGGACGCTCGAAGTGCGAATAGCCCTGCATCTTGCGCAAAGCCGGGCGCACGATCATCTCGAAACCAAGATAGGCTGCGGCCGGGTTACCCGGCAAGCCGAACACGGGCGTGCCTTCCACGATGCCGAATGTCTGAGCCTTGCCTGGGCGCATGTTCACGGTGGTCATGAGCAGTTCGCCTGCGTCGTCGACGACCTTCTTGATGAAATCGTAGTCGCCGTTGGCAGCCCCACCGCTCGTCACGACGAAATCGTACGCAGCCGCAGCAGCCAGCACTTCTGCGCGCAAGCCGTCGAAGTCATCGGGAGAAATGGGAAGCACCGTGGGCACGGCACCAGCATCGATTGCGCAGGCAGCAAGAGCATAGCTGTTTGAATTGCGAATCTTGCCCTTCGTGGGCACCTCCGTTGGCTCGACGAGTTCGGACCCCGTGGCAATGATGGCGACACGGGGGCGACGGTACGTCTTGCACCGTGTGACACCACAACCTGCCAGGAAACCAACGCCCGCCGAATGCACGACCTCGCCTGCATGCACGATAACTTCGCCGGCCTTGGCTTCTTCGCCCGCCGCACGAATGTTGTCGCCCTCAGCCGCGGGCTTCGCGACCGCCCCGCGACTCCCCTCACGTCCCTCGCCTGCAACAACATCGACGATTTCGTACTTCACAACGGCATCAGCCGCGCTGGGAAGCGGCACTCCCGTCATGATGCGCACGCATTGCCCCACTTCGATGGTGCCGTCGTACCACGCGCCCGCCGGCACCTCGGCAACGACGTCAAGTTCGACCGGCGTCCCGGCGCTCGCCCCTTCCAGCTGCACCGCGCGCAGGGCGAAACCGTCCATTGCAGCATGTGCGAACGGCGAGATATCGATGTCGCTCGCCAAATCCTCGGCTGCCACGCGCCCCGTCACGTCGAGGATGCCGACTTCCTCGGTTTCCAGAGCCTCGACGCGCGACAATACGAGCGCACGCGCATCTTCCAATGAAATCATCTCGGGTACAGCCACGAATAACTCCCTTTCCAACTATATTTCGATTGCAGAATATATGGTGCCACAGGTTGGCGTGGCGAGAAGCGAGAAGCACCCAGGCCCCCATATTGGCCTGAATGCCAAGGTGAGGTGCCTGGGCGCTTCGCAGCGTCAGCCCATTCCGGCTGCCGTAAGCAGACGGAACCTAGCGTTTAATGTTATAGAACGCCGACATGCCCGCATACACAGCCTGCGTTTCGAGCTCTTCCTCGATGCGCAGCAGCTGGTTGTACTTGGCCACGCGATCGGAACGGCACGGCGCGCCGGTCTTGATCTGGCCGGTGTTGCACGCGACCGACAGGTCGGCGATCGTGGTGTCTTCCGTCTCGCCGGAGCGATGCGACATGACGCATGCATACCCGTGGGTCTTGGCCAGCTCGATCGCCTCGAGCGTCTCGGTGAGCGAGCCGATCTGGTTCACCTTGATGAGGATAGCGTTCGCGCAGCCGAGCTCGATGCCCTTCGCAAGGCGCTTCGAGTTGGTGACGAACAAATCGTCGCCGACGAGCTGCACCTTGTTGCCGATGCGGTCGGTAAGCTTCTTCCAGCCGTCCCAGTCTTCTTCGGCCATGCCGTCCTCGATGCTGATGATCGGGAATTCCTCGACGAGCGCGGCCCAGTAGTCGACCATCTCGTCGCTCGAAAGCTCGCGGCCCTCGCCGGCCAGCACGTACTTGCCCGTCTCGGCGTTGTAGAACTCGGTGGAAGCCGGGTCCATAGCGAACATGATGTCGGTGCCGGGCTTGTAGCCGGCAGCCTCGCACGCCTTCACGATGTACTCGAGCGGCTCCTTGTTGGTCTTGAAGTTCGGCGCGAAGCCGCCCTCGTCGCCCACGCCGCCGCCGAGGCCCGCGTCGGGCAGGACCTTCTTCAGCGTGGGGTAGAGTTCAGAGCACCAGCGCAGCGCCTCGGCGAACGTGGGGGCGCCGACCGGCTTGATCATGAATTCCTGGAAGT
>JAFUBE010000549.1 GCA_017460365.1 Eggerthellaceae bacterium | reverse complement strand
GGCAGGAACGCGAGCGAACCCTGCAGGCGAGGCAGCGCAACCTGGTGGATGACCTCGAGGCACCCGACCGCGAGCACTGCGCCGATGACCGCGTGAAGCGCGCCTTCCATCAGGAAGGGCCCGCGGATGAAGCCGTTCGAAGCACCGACCAGGCGCATGATGGCGATTTCCTTGCGACGGGCCATGATGGCCAGGCGGATGGTGTTGTTGATGAACACGAGAGCGATGAACACGAGCAGGATGATGAGCGCGATGCCGATGTAGCGAACGTAGTTCGTGACCGAGAACAGGCGCTCGACCGTGCGCTGGCCGTACTTCAACGAATCAGCCGGGTTTGCCTCGTCGGCGACCTTCTTGAACTGCTCGCTCGACTGGATGTCGTTGGCGACCTGCTGGACCAGCTGCGGGTCTGACAACTCGATGTTGATCGAGGCCGGCAGCGGGTTACCGCCGAGCTCGTCGACGATGTCGGCGTTCGACGACATGTTGCGGAAGTCTTCGAGCGCTTGCTCCTTGGTCGTGAAGGTGACTGACGAAACGCCGTTGGGACCCTTCACGTAATCCTCCATCGCGTTGATGTCGGATTCCTTGGCGTCGTCGTCGATGTAGGCGGTGATCGAAACCTCGCTTTCGACCGACTTCACGATGTTGTCGATGACCGCCGCACCCACCAGGAACAAGCCGATGATGAACAACGACAGGAAAATCGTGATGATCGAACCGAGCGTAGTCGAAAGATTGCGCGTGAAACCCTGGAGGGACTGCTTGAAGAAATAGACGAGACTAGACATCGGAACCGTACACCCCCCTCTGCTGGTCGCGCTTCAGGTGACCGCGCTCGAGCGCGATGACGCGACGGCGCATGTTGTCGACCATCTCGCGGTCGTGGGTGGCGACGAGCACCGTGGTGCCCGTGCGGTTGATGCGCTCGAGCAGGTCCATGATGCCGCGCGACGTCTGCGGGTCGAGGTTGCCGGTGGGCTCGTCGCACACGAGCAGCGGCGGGCGGTTCACGATGGCACGGGCGATGGACACGCGCTGCTCCTCGCCGCCGGATAGCTGGTTCGGATATTTGTCGAGCTTGTCCTGAAGGCCGACGAGACGCAGCACCTCGGGCACCTGCGTGCGGATGACGTTGCGGTTCTTGCCGATTACCTCGAGCGCGAACGCGACGTTCTCAAAGACCGTCTTGTTCGGAAGAAGCTTGAAGTCTTGGAACACGACGCCGATGTTGCGGCGCAGGTAAGGCACGCGCCAGTTGCGCATGCTGCCGAGGTCTTCGTTGGCGATCGTGATCGTGCCCGAGCTGGGGCGCAGCTCGCGGATGATCAGGCGCACGAGCGTGGATTTGCCCGAACCCGAATGGCCGACGAGGAACACGAACTCGCCGGGATAGATCTGCAGCGAGATGTTGTCGAGCGCCGGGCGGTTCGGCTGGGCGGGATACACTTTCGACACGCGGTCGAACGAAATGACGGGAACCCCCTGCTGGGGAATGTCGTCAACTTCCAATGACGGCAAGGCCGTGGAGAGGTCTGGCGTCGCGAGCGGCTGCTGCGCTGCGGTTTCCCATTCGTTGCTAGACCGCGCACCTGAATTGGCGGCTTCTGTCACAGAATGCTCCGTTCAAATAGTCGTTTACTGAGACATTCCGATTCTAGCAGACCTATTTACGGGCGATAACCCTCTTCACAGCTTCGACAATCGCAGCCGCGTCCATGTGGAAATAAGCCGAGAGCTCTTCGTAGGAGCCCGATTTGCCGAACTGATCGTGCATGCCGACGAACTCGATCGGAGCCGGGTTCGACGCGCCGAGCGCCTCGGCAACGGCCGACCCGAGCCCGCCGATCACGCTATGCTCCTCTGCGGTTACGATGCAGCCGGTCTTGGCGACCGATGCGCCGATAACGTCTACACCGAGGGGCTTGATCGAAAACGCGTCGATGACCTCGACCGAAATGCCCTCGCTGGCGAGGATGTCGGCCGCCTTCATCGCCTGCTCGACCTCGACGCCGCACGCCGCCACCGTGGCATCAACACCTTCGCGCAGCACGTACGCGCCGCCAATGGCCAGCTCGACGCCGTCGGCGTACACGCATGGAACCGCCGCACGGCCCATGCGCACGTACATCGGCCCCGGCGTCTTGGCAGCGAGGCGGATCGCCGCCGCTGCAGCCGCGTAATCGGCCGGCACGAGCACGCGCATGTT
>JAFUBE010000548.1 GCA_017460365.1 Eggerthellaceae bacterium | reverse complement strand
GGGAAATATAGGCGAAAACGGATGGCTCCCGAGTGGTTCGGGAGCCATCTTTTATGGGGTTTTAGCTGGGGTAATGGGTTTTGGCGCTGGAGATGTGGCGTGGAGCTGGCTTGAGCTTGCGCCGCGATTGTTCGTGCAAGCTGCGGCGATACAGTGTTTGCTTTTCCGGCCGGTACTCACGGAGGTTTGGGAATGCTGAAAAACGCTTTTGGCTGGTACTCATTTGGTACCCACGGGCAAACGCGCTGGTAGAGAGCGTACTCACAGCTCGGATTCTCTCACCTTCGAACTGTGCACATCAATGACAAACGATAAATTTTAGCTCGTAGCGCGGTCATATCCGCATTCGATTCGTCGACTATCCGTTCGATGATCTGAAGCTCCTCCTGGACGTCATCGGCTTCGGCCATGTCTCGTCTCAGGTAGTACGCAACCCTGTTGAGCTTATGGGCAATTTGGTTGTACCTGCGACCCCATCGCCGCACATCGTCCGCAAAATTGGAAGCAGAATCTGCATCGATGCGAATCCTGCGATTCGGCTTAATGCTCTCGCCGGCAAGCCCGAGAAGTGTTGGCAGCTTGCTACAATGCGGAGACCGAGGCGACCATGCGCGAGGCACGCGGCATTATGAGCGGAAGCGTGCCCGCCAAGAGCTATGATTCCGCCGCAGCCATGTTTGCCGCCCTTGAGGAATAGGACACTCACGCAGTATCAACAGATACGAACACAGGCCCCGAAAGGCCTGTGAGAATTTGATCGCGGGGGCAGGATTTTGCGAAGCATGCACAGCTGAACCTACGCGCGGTGCGTACCTCCGGGTTATGAGCGGCATTTAACAACATGACAGAAGGCGACACGTTACGTCACTAGTGCTCCTAGCAGGTGTTTCTTGATGACACTGGTACCGCTGGGGGACATTGGGCGCCACAAACCCGAGTGGGTGCCCCCCTATGGTCAATTTTTTTCGTCCCTGTTCGTCCGGCATGCCCTAGCCCCGAGTTCCCTCAAATGTCACCATACCCGTCGGAAGGTTGACGGTGCCCTTGATCGAATCGCCATCACGCGTGCCCTCGATGCGCGCCTCCGCCTTTCGGAAAGCCACTTTCACGAGCGCGGTTGCCTCGAAGCCATCCATGGTTGCAATGCCCCGTTGTATGGGCTGTTTCTTACGGAGAATCTCCATGTGGCCGCCGAGCGTGGTGCCGTCCACTTCGAGCGCGAGCCCCATGTTCGACTTGCCCATCGGCCCCTCGAACGCGCAATCCCACGAGCCGGCCAAGCCCGGGTCGGGCTCCCCACCCTCGTCGATATCGGAAGCCGCGGGGCCCGCCGTGGCAACGGGCGCCTCGAACCACTCGGGTTGCGGCACGAGCGGAAGCTTCGCCGCCAAGTCGCGTTCGGTCACGTGGCCTGCCGGGTCGACGATGAACTCCCGATACTGCGAGGACAGCTCGTAGTGCATCTCGCCCTCCACCACGAGGGGATCTTCGCCCGGGCGCTCGATCGTGAGCTTGCCGATGGCGGCGTGGCGCGAGATGGAGGGCGCCGCGCCCACGCTTCGAAACGCCGCTTGGATGGCGGCGGGCGCCATGGCGTACTGGTCGTTGCCCACGAGGAAGCGAAGCTCGGTCAGCTCGTAGCGCACCTTCACCCCATCGCGCTCGAAGCGGTACACCATGTGGGACGGCAGGGTCTTGCCGGTCTGCTCTAGCACGAACTCGCCATCCATCCGGATGTCGACGCCCGGGCCCATCTCCACGTTGTCGAACACGACGTTGCCCTGCGCGTCCTGGACGCAGAACCAGGGGAAGCGCACGTTGCCCGTGGCGTCGTTGGAGACGCTGTCGAACACGAGGATGGTGTAGCCGTCCGATTGCTGACGGCCCCAAAGCCACCGGTTCCAGAAGTTCAGCAAAAGGCCAGTGGCCCACTGGTGGTCGTGGTATCCGCGCCCGCGCACCTGCCGCGTCTGCCCGTCGCGCACGAGCGTGCCGGAAACATCGCCGCGCGGCACGGCGCACAACCACGTGAAGTAGCTCTCATAGTCCTCGCCGAAGTCGACATAGGCAGTGCCAGGGCGCCAAGAAGCGGCGGTCTTCTTCAGCACCAGGTCCAGCGAGATGCCTTTCACGTCCTCGACGTGCACCTGATAGGTCTCCAGGTCCCCCCTGAACGTGTGCGGGCCGATCTTCACGTCGCAACGCTCCTCGGAAAACGAGCAGTCGGCCTCGTCGAGGAACGCGAAATCGTTGATCTCGTGCCCATCGGGGAACTGAACGTTGGCGTAGAAGAACGGGTGCAAACCCTCCTCGGGGCTCCCGATTACGGGGTTGGTGGCAAAGTTCAGGTTGACCTTCGTACCGTCGTCGAGGTCGGCGTCAAAGTACCACCACTCAATCCATCCTGGCTGCGCGCCGTTGCGCTTGCCGTCTTCCCAAGACGCCACCACGTTGGGGTCAACCCCCATGCGAACGAAATCCTGCGGCTTGTTCCTCATCCTCGCTTGCGCCATTGCCGTGTCCTTTCTCTCTTCGCATAGCTCTTTGCAAAACGATAATGCGCGGCTGGGCTGGGGTCGACCGATAAAAATCAACCCTTTATGCAGATAAGAAACAAAATGTATAATTCCGTATGCTTAAAGGAGCAATGGGCTTCGTATTGGCGGGGATGGAGTGATTGAGCATGGGAGAAGACCTACGTGTGGTGAAGACGAAGCGGGCAATCGAGAGCGCGATGGAAAAGTTGCTCACCGCGCGGCCATTCGAGGCCATAACGGTGCAGGCAATACTCGACGAGGCCCTGGTGAACCGCAAGACCTTCTACAGCCACTACCGCGACAAATACGATCTGATGCGCAAGATGGCGGATTCGTTCCTTGCCGACATCGCCGCGCTCGTGGAGGAGCGCAAATCGCTGGGCATGCGGGTGCAAGGACCATTCGCTGCCGCGAATGCCCTGTATGAACGGCTGCTGGACAAGCGCGATTTGGCACTGGCGCTCTGGAATGTGCGCTGCGAGGGGCTCGACTTCCAAGGTGAATTACGCCATATGGTAGAAGACGCCTACCTGTCGTATTTCGGCGCGGAGGGTGAGGGCGACCCCCGTTTCCAGGCCGC
>JAFUBE010000547.1 GCA_017460365.1 Eggerthellaceae bacterium | reverse complement strand
TCGGAGTTTAAACCCGAATCGGAGCTGTCTGATTACGCCCGCAACCGCAAGCGTCGCCGTCGGGCGCGCGAACGCGACGATTACGCAGGCAGGGACTTCACGCTCGGCGAAACCGTTGCGAACTCCGTTTCGCAGGGCGTTGCTGCGCTGCTTGCCCTTGTCGCCCTTGTCATCCTTGTCGTGGTGGCTATATGGCATGGCGGCGGAGTAAGGTTGGCGGCGGCGCTCGTGTTTGCCGTCCCCATGGTGCTGGCGTTTCTTATGTCCACCCTTTATCACGCGCTGCAGACCGAGCGGGCCAAACGCGTGTTCAAGGTGCTCGACAACAGCTCGACGTACTTGCTCATTGCCGGGGCGTTTACGCCATATTGCCTCATCACGTTGGCTAACGTCGGCGGATCGGGCCTGTGCGCGGCCGAGTGGGCGCTTGCAATTGCGGGCATCGTTATCGAAGCCGTGTGGGCAACGCGTCCGCGATGGATGCACGGCGTTATCTACGCCGTCATGTGCGTGGCTTTCCTCGCGTTTACCCCGGCGCTTTACGCAGCCCTTCCTTTACCGGGCTTCGTGCTGCTCGTCGTGGCGCTGGTGGTGCTCGCCGTTAGCTTGGGATTCCGCTGGTTCAGCGGCGTGCGCTATTTGCGTTTCGTGTTTCACCTTGTGGCATTTGCCGGCTGCACGTGCCCGTTCTTATCGGTTGTCTTGTTTGTCATTTAACGCATCATGTACGCGATGCTGAATTAGCCACCTGTTTTAGGAGAACGTGGTTTCATGTCGAAAGAGGGCGATAGTACCAAGCAAGGCTTGTTCGAGAGCATGTTCAGGCGGGGTAGGCATCAAGTCTCCGAGGAAGAAATCAAAGAGCTCGTCGACGACAACGACGAATTGCACGATGACGAAAAGCGGATGATTGGCGAGATCTTAGAGCTTGACGAGCTTACGGTGAGCGACATCATGCAGCCGCGCGTCGATGTCATTGCGGTTGAGGACACGGAAACCGTGCGCACTGCCCTGGAGCGCATGCGTGGCACCGGCTATTCGCGTCTTCCCGTATTTCATGAAGACCTCGATCATGTCGTTGGGGTCGTGCGATACAAGGCCCTCGTTCCTGCCGTACTCGACGGCGAGGTTGACGCACCCGTTGTCGACTACATGCAAGAGGCGCTTTTCGTGCCCGAGACGAAAGACTTGTTCCCGCTGCTATCTGAAATGCAAACGAATAGGCAACAGATGGCCATCGTCGTAGACGAATACGGCGGGACCGATGGTTTAATTACCCTGGAGGACATCGTCGAGGAAATCGTCGGCGAAATCGTTGACGAAACCGATGCCGAAGTGCCGTACGTCACGCAACTGGCCGAAAACGAGTGGCTCGCTGACGGACGGTTTCCTGTGAAGGATGCCCTCGAAATGGGCTGGCCGGTTGCAGAGTCAGATCAATACGACACCATTGCCGGCTGGATGCTTCATGTTGCCGACGCGGTGCCGCAAGTGGGTGACGAGTTGAGCGTGGAGGGCTATCGTTTCAAGGTGCTCACGATGCGCCGCCGCCGCATTCGCACCGTGCACGTGATACGCGTCGAGTAGGTGGGGCAAAGGACAAGTTCCCGATCCGTAAGGTACGAAAGGGGAAAGGTGGCCACAAGGGCAGCTGACAATGCCGTATGCCGGTCGTGCGAGGCATCGCTTGGCGGTGTGTGCGCAGGTTTGGCAGAGCGTTTCGACCTCGACCCCATCGTCGTGCGAATCCTG
>JAFUBE010000546.1 GCA_017460365.1 Eggerthellaceae bacterium | reverse complement strand
TGCGGCGATTCCATGAACCCTGGCCCGGCGGGAGGGCGGAAACCTGCATCGAGTAGGTGAAAGCGAGTCCTCTGAGGCCGCACGCCGGCCCCAGCTACCAAGAAACCTGCATCGAGTATATGCGCAACACGCGAGAAGACCGAAAGCTGCATCGAGTTTTTGAAGTCACGCGTGAAAGAGGGAATCAACGGGTTCTGAACAGTCTCGTCGCTTGCAGTTGGGAAGTGTGGTATACTTCGAGCGATTTTCTAAGTGATTTTTGGGCTTGACAAGAGAAGGAATTAATGCACGAGGAAGCGCGCCAGAGGTCGTGCTTCGTCGTGTTTGCATATTTTATTGGACGTGTCAAGGGGTGCGCTGATGTGCGAGCCGGATCGTTGCGGTGTTTTCTCGAAATACGACGTCGAATTTGCGAATAGGCTTTTGCAAAGCGAATTGAAGCAGGAAGCGAAGATTCGCGTGGATCTCGAGAGGCCCACGTATGCCGAGAATAGCGATTTCGGTGAGATAAAGGTCAGCTGGTCCGCTCGCGGCCCGTTCAAGCGCATGGTAGCGAAAGCTTCGGGGCTTTAAGGCCGATAAGTCGATAGGGCGTTGAGGCGAAGTCGGTTTGCATGGCTGAGGATGAGGGCGTTGCCAAGGAAGCATGGGAGCTGCTGAAGACGACGACTTGGCGCACCGAGTACATCGCCAATTATTCCCATATCTCAGAAACTAGATGGCGTTGCGATATAGAATTGCATCTGAACTTGGGCGAGAAGATCGCTGCACATGCGCCCGCGAAGGTGCACGTGCCGATTGCGCTGCTGAGCAAGAACGCCGTTCATTCGGATTTCGAGTTCAAAAACGAAAGCGGGTGCTTGCTCAACATGGCCTCGCGGAGCCAGGCGGCGACGTTCGTTCTGCAGGCGCTGGATGGGGCGTTAGCCGAGCTGGGGGAAGCTTCCGTGAGCGGCACCGGTCTTGGGGAAGCCTTGTTCTACCTTTTCCGGCAGTCCAGCTTGTTGGGTGATCCGAGCGACCCACGCAAGCCGCTCATGAGCGACACCGATCGCTTCGCCGAGAAGATGAAAAAAGCCGCGTTGGGCTTCATCGATGGAATCTCGAGAGACGAGCGGGCCGCCGTAGGGGTGTGGAATCCGGAGAGAATCGAAGAAGCGCGGAAAAGCTTCGAGCGAATGTACGATGACGTGCGCATTTTCCGCTATTTCGTTCAAACGTACGCCACGAAACATCCAGTCTATGTCGTTTTGGAGGACGAGTCGCGGCAATCGAAGGTCATCTCGGGCGGCTTCGTCGAGTACCAGGGCGTTGCTCGAAAGGGCGGGCTGACGCGTTCTGGGCTCATGCGGTTCCGCAGCTCGATCAATCCGCTCGGTCGCAAGTTCGAGAAGAACATCGATGTGTTTGGCATGGCGGAGCACGTGCGCGTTACGGTCAAGTCCCCTGATGGGACGCATTTTGCACCAGTTTCGGCATCACGAGGACAGGTTGAGATGCTGTACTGCAGCGAAGCGAATTCGCACGATCAAGGGCTTCCCGATCCCCAGGTGAGGGCTGAGGGCAGCATAGCTCCGAGCCGGGTTTCGCTCGATACCAGCATGTGCTGGGACCTCGAAGCTAAAGACGAGCCGCTTCGGAGGATGCCATGGGGTAATTCGCTCGAGCAGGCCTATGCGTTTCGGGTGAGGCTTCTACCCGAGTACCGCGGGACGTTCTTATCGGTGTTGGCGTTCTTCTTTCTGTCGATCGTCGCGATGCTGTTTCTTTCGACGCCGATTGACGCGACTAGCTCGGGGAACGGTTCGTCTCGGGGGCTGCAGTCCTTTTTCGTCGTCGCGCCGATCATCATGACCACGTTCCTGGCGCGGCGCAAGACTTCGTACATCGAGCGCAGTGTCAGTTGGATTCAGCGAGGCTTGTTCGGGGCGGGCATTGCCGTCGATTTGGCGGCGGTTGTGGCGTATTGCTGGATGAACGCGCTCAATGCGCTGGAGACGGGCGTTTTTCAAGCGGGCGGCAGTGGACGGTTCGCAGAATGGCTGCTCAGCGCGGTTGAATCGTGGAACGTGGCAGACTTGCCACACGTCGACCAGACCGTGTTTTTGAATTTGGGCATCGGCC